>NZ_JBFAZH010001610.1:0-1401 GCF_040681735.1 Actinoplanes sp. NPDC051633
ACCGAACGTGTCGTGGACCAGGTGCTCAGCCGGCATCGCGTCTAAATCGGTGTCGTACCGGTCGCGGGCTTTCTCCACTAGCGCGGTGACTTCACGGACGTCGGGGTCGTTGTGCAGGTACGGCCGTACCGCCACGGCCATCGCTGCCTTCATCAGTTCCAAAGGATCCTCATGGTCAATCTGCTCGTCGAATTCACCGGCGTCTCAGTCGCGTATCCACGCAATGATGGAAAAGCCTGCCGGAGTGGTGGCGCAGTGGGTCGTCACTGACGTTGTCGTACTGATCGATTTCCTATAGCCGACGACAATCGCGGCGGCGACAACGGGATCTGCGGCGACCATTCCGCGCCGATCCGGCCCTGTTTATCCAGCCCTGCCGATCGACGATTACGTGGTCAGGCCGGATCGGCAACTCCCGAAGCCTGCAGTGTATGTTTATCACTTCTCATGCCGGGTAGGTAATGTGGATCTAGCAATGTCGTCCGGAGGGAAATTGCACAGCATGGCGAAAAAGCCTGCGAAGGTCATTAAGGACACGGTCGAGGCGGCGGCGGCGAAGGTGGGCGCCACGACTCCCGACGTCCCCGGTTCACCCGGCAGCGGCACCCCGACCCTCGAAGAACCGACTACGCCGCACGGCCCGTTGCCACCCAAGCCGGAGCAGGGTACGCCGGCGTCCCGCACTCCCACCGGCGCGGCGACCGACGTGCCGCCGACCGACAACAGTCAGCAGGGCGCGTACCTCACCAACGCGCACGGTGTGCGGCTGCGTGACACCGACCATTCGCTCAAGGCGGGGCCGCGAGGCCCGGTGCTGCTGCAAGATCAGCACTTCCGCGAAAAGATCAACCACTTCGACCACGAGCGCATCCCCGAGCGTGTCGTGCACGCCCGCGGCGCCGGTGCGCACGGCGTTTTCACCGGCTACGGCACCGGCGAGGCGGTGACCCGGGCCGGTTTCCTGGCCAAGAACAAGGAGACCCCGGTCTTCGTACGTTTTTCCACCGTCCTCGGCTCCCGCGGGTCCGCCGACACCGTTCGCGACACTCGTGGGTTCGCGACGAAGTTCTACACCGACGAGGGCATCTTCGACCTCGTCGGCAACAACATCCCGGTCTTCTTCATCCAGGACGCGATCAAGTTCCCGGACATCATCCACGCGGGCAAGCCGCACCCTGACCGGGAAATCCCGCAGGCGCAAAGCGCCCACGACACATTCTGGGACTTCGTTTCCCTGCATACCGAGGCGCAGCACCACACGATGTGGAACATGTCCGACCGCGGCATCCCCCGCTCCTACCGGATGATGGAAGGCTTCGGCGTCCACACCTTCCGCCTGATCAACGCGGCCGGCGAGACGGCGCTCGTTAAGTTCCACTGGAAACCGAAGCTCGGAGTGCA
>NZ_JBFAZH010001611.1:0-1401 GCF_040681735.1 Actinoplanes sp. NPDC051633
AAAGCTTTTAACAAGTTAAAAATGTATGCAAAAGTTAAAAAGAATTTAATCGGTTTTATGCGTTCAACTGAAGTTACAGTTAACAAAAATGACGTGGTGGTACCCGACCTGCGCGGCTTCGGCGCGTCTGACAAGCACCCGGCAGACCCGACGGCTCAGTACAGCGCCGACGCGCAGGCGCGCAGCGTCATCGGGCTGATCGAAGAGCTTGGGCTGGACCGGCCGGTCCTCGGCGGGCACGACATCGGCAGCCGGATCGCGCAGGCCGTGGCCCGGCGCCGCCCAGATCTGGTCCGGGCGTTGGTACTCACACCACCGCTGCCGGGGATCGGCGAGCGGATCCTGACCCCGTCAGCGCAGCAGGAGTTCTGGTACGTGCCCTTCCACCAACTTCCGCTCGCGGACGAACTCATCGACGGCCGGCCCGATGCCGTGCGCCGCCACCTGCGCCACTTCTGGACGCACTGGTCCGGCCCCAGGTTCACCCTCGCCGAGGACCACCTCGACCATCTCGTCGCGCTGTACGCCGAGCCGGGCGCGTTCACCGCGTCCATCCACTGGTACCGCGTCGGCTCCGGCGGGCTCGCCAGGGTGGTGGCCGAACCGGTGCCGCATCCCGCGGAGCGAATCACTGCGCCGACCACGGTGCTGTGGCCCGAACACGACCCATTGTTTCCGATCGGCTGGTCCGACCGGCTCGGCCACTTCTTCGTCAACGTGCGGCTGCAGCACGTCAACGGCGGACACTTTCTACCGCTCGAGTGCCCGCACGAGTTCGCCGCAGCCGTGACCACCGCGACGGCCACAACGCCCCCTTGAGCGGCCACGGCGGAATTCCATTTGGACGGTGAACCAAGTTGACGACCCAAGGAGAAGTTGCTTGGCTCGAACACGTGTGCGACTACTCAGCTTCCTGTGGGTAATGTGATCGTTACCCCGCCGAGGCAGAGGTAGATCATGGCGCTGAGGGCGTCAAGGTCGCGGTAGCCGTGGCCGCGGCGCTGGATGAGTCGGATCTTGGCGTTGATCCCTTCGAGGCGTGAGTTGGGTATGCCGAGTTCGACGGCGGCGATAATGGCCTCGAAGTGTTTCTTGATGCGGCGTACAAGGTTGGTGAAGGCGGGGATCCGGCTGCGTGCGGCGGCTGCACACCAGCGTTTGAGGTGGGATCTGGCGTCGGCGGGGTCAACGGTTCGGTAGAGGTCGCGTAGCTGTTCCCTGAGTTCCCAGGTGCGCCAGAGCCGGTAGCGGTGGCGGCGTAGCAGTGCGATCCCGCTCTGGTACCGGCCGCTGGGACAGATTGGCGTGTCGGCGCTCACCTAATTCCCCGGGGTTGGGCTCAGGTAATTACCCAGGTGGTGGTCCTCGGGGTGTAGTTCTACTTGGTGTTGTTGGTGGTTG
>NZ_JBFAZH010001612.1:0-1398 GCF_040681735.1 Actinoplanes sp. NPDC051633
GATACTCATAAATGACGATAGTTTTTGCGCGTTGTCACGACTGAGATTTCCAACTATTGTCATAGCATCAAAACTTAAATTCGGCGTAATGTAACACATCTAGAACCACAATTTGAACATTCAAAAGTAGAATCTAATGGCGGCGAGTTCCTCGGCCAGCTCGCGGGCGCGCGTCACGGCGGCCCGGCCGGCCGCCGACTGGGCGCCGTCGAGTTGGGCGTGCAGGGTGCCCAGCCGCAGGTGCACCTCGAGCTCCGACCGGGTACGGGCCTCCGACGACGGCTCGCCGGCCAGCAACTCGAGCGCGTGCCGCAGGTGCTCACCGGCCTCCTCGTGGGCCAGCACGCCGAGGGCCCGATCGGCGGCGTCCAGCAGGTGCGGCAGCGCCTTGTCCACGCCGACCACGGGCGCGGCCAGCCACCAGTGCGTGGCGGCCCGCTCGCCGAGCCGCTCCGCGACCCGCGCGTGCAGCCGGGCCCGCCGGATCCGGCTCACGTCGAGATAGAGGTGCTCCATGACCAGGCTGTGGGTGAACCGGAACCGGCCGACCGCCGTCTCCTCGGCCACCAGGCCGGACAGCAGGGCCGCCTCGATCGCGGCGAGGGCGGTGTCGTCGTCCAGGCCGGACACGTCGCGCACCACGTCGAGGTCGAACTCGCGGCCCACCACGGCGGCGACCAGCAGGATCGCCTGGGTCTGCTCGGGCAGCCCGGAGATGCGGCGGCGCAGCACGTCGCGTACCCCCTCCGGCACCTCATGGGCCGCGGCCTGCTCCGCGGCGGCCAGCCGGCGCCCGCTGCCCAGCAGGCGCGCCAGCTCGACCACGAAGAACGGGTTGCCCGCGCTGCGGTCGTGCACCACCCGCACCAGGCCGCCGTCCGGCTCGGCGCCGATCCGCGCCGACATCAGCTGCCGCACGCCGCCCTCGGTGAGGCCGGCCAGCGGGATCCGGCGCACGGCCGGGAGGCGCGCCAGCGCCGCGAGGGTGCCGGACAGCGCGGCCTGCTCGGCGGTCCGGTAGGTCGCGACCACCAGGATCCGCGTGTCGGTGATCTCGGCCGCCAGCGTCGGCAGCAGGCGCAGCGAGCCGGCGTCGGCCCAGTGCACGTCGTCGAGCACGATCAGCAGCGTCCGGTCGGCGGCGCAGCGACGAAGCCGGTCCGCCGCCGCGCGGCACTGCCGGAACCGGACCGCCTCGACGTCCGCGACCGGCGGGCCGTCCGCCTCGGCGCGGAAACTCGTCGCCCAGATCGCGCAGCACCTGGGTCCACGGCCAGAACGGCGGCGCACCGGGCTCCTCACCGCAGCGGCCCCACGCGACGTTCTCCGCCTCCGCCGCTAGCTGCGTCGCCAGGCTGGTTTTGCCGATCCCGGCCTCGCCGCTGAGCAGCACCACCC
>NZ_JBFAZH010001613.1:0-1396 GCF_040681735.1 Actinoplanes sp. NPDC051633
GTGGACGGGACCGTGATCTACGCCGAGTCGCCGGCCGCACCCGGCGTGGGCGAGTTGCTCACCTCCTCGGGACGGCTCGCCGGGCGCACCTGGCAGGCGGCCCTGGACACGGGTGCGCCGGCCGCACGGGTCGGTCAGCTGTTGCTCGACCAGGGCCATCTGACGCAGGGCGAACTCGAACTGTGCGTGCTGGGCGCGCTCTACGACGCCGCGTTCTTCGCGCTCGCGCCGGCCGGTGCGCCGACCGAGTTCCGGGCCGGGGTGACGCACTGGCTCGGCACGGTGGTGCGGGTCGAGGCGGCGGCGGTCAACCGGGAGTCGCGCCGGCGCGTCCGGCTGCTGGACGAGATCCACCCCGACCCGGAGATCGACTCGGCCGCGGTGGCTCCCGTGCCGCGCCCGCCGCGCGAGCGGATCACGCTGACCGCCCTGCAGTGGGAGCTGCTGGTGCACGCCGACGGCCAGCGCACACCGGCGGATCTGGCGCTGCTGCTCGGCCGGGCCGGTTACGCCACCATCCAGGAGCTGCGCAGGCTCGCGGCGCTGGGACTGATCGAACCGCCGGCGCGCGCCCACGCCAGGGACGATCCGGCCTTCGTCCGCCTGCCCCGCGCCCGCGGCGCGGCAGCCGATGTGCACCGGCCCGAGGTGCGACTGGACGACGGGCCGATGGTGCCGGTGGTCGCCCATGCCGAGCCGGTCGCTGAACCGCCCTTGGAGGGTCTGCCGTCGACGGCGAACGGCGGCGTCTACGCCCGCCGAAGCTGGCCCGCCGCAAGCCGGGCGCGAAGTTGCCCAAGGACCTCGCCGGCGAACCCCCGCCGGACCCGCCCGGCACCGACGAGGTCCTGCTCAAGCGCATCCGAACCGCATTGCGGGCACTGCGGTGACGCGCGCACCCCCACCGAAGAGGAGGCCTTGACCATGGTGGAGCCGGCGGTACTGGAGGAGCTGGGCGCCCTCCGGAAGCGATTGCCGGAGCTGACCGGCAGCGTGCTCGCCACCGCGGACGGGATGGTGGTGGCGCACGACGCGCACGGCATCGAACCGGACAGTCTCGCCGCTCTGGCCGCCGCGCACCTCGCGCTCGCCCGGCGCTTCGCACACGCCGTGTCCCACGGTGAGTTGCGGGAGTCGGTGGTGGAGTGCGACGGCGGTTACATCACGTCGTACGCGGCCGGCTCGAACGCTCTGCTCACCGTCGTCACCACGGGCAACGCGAACCTGGCGATGGTGCACCTCGAGGCCCGCCGCAGCGTGCACCGCCTGATCGCCCTGATGACCCTCGACGCTCCGCCGCCGGCCCGGTTTAACCAAAGCATTTCTTCATGTGTAAGTTTATTTGGATTAAATTCGACACGCATATTACGTCTATCCCAAGTATCTGCTTTCACTT
>NZ_JBFAZH010001614.1:0-1396 GCF_040681735.1 Actinoplanes sp. NPDC051633
GGTCGCCACCACCGTGACGACCCGCCCGGATCAGGCCTCGGGTGCGCAGACCGTCGCGGTCGACCACCTGTTCGTCCGCGACGACCGGGACCTGGCGCTGGTCCATCTCGCCGGTGGCCTGACCGGCCTGCGGGGCGACGCACCGGTGTCCGCCTCGGCCCCGGCCGACGGCGAGACGCTGCGCGTGCTCGGCTTCGGCCGGACCGCCAGGGAATGGGTGCCGGACCTGCCGCACACCGCACAGTTCTCGGTGCAGGACGTGTCGGCGACCGGACTCGGCATCGCACCGACCGCTGACGGCGGGATCTGCAAGGGCGACGCCGGCGGCCCGGTGGTGCGCGAGAACAGCGACGGGACGGCGAACCTGGTCGCGGTGGTCAGCACCTCGTGGCAGGGCGGTTGCCTCGGCGAGAGCGATGCGCGGCGGGACGCCACCGCGACCCGGATCGACGGCCTCGCCGACTGGATCAACCAGTTCACGGAGATCGAGCTGACCGGGGTCGTCGAGACCGGCACCGAGAGTGGCTGCCTGGTCCTGACGGCCGGCGGCGTCACGTACACCCTGGCCGGTGGCGACGGTGCGGTGGTCAAGGCCGGCGCGACCGTGCACGTGTCCGGCTATCGCGCGCCGAGTGCGACCAGCTCGTGTACGCAGGGCGTCCGGTTCCGGGTGACCCAGGCGGACACCGTCGCCACGCTGGTCGGGACGGTGACTCAAGGAGTGGAGGAGTGCCTGCTGTTGTCGTCCGGCGGCGTCACGTATCACCTGATGGGCGGCGACCGGGACGTCGTCACGGCAGGCGCGAAGCTGACCGTCACGGGATTCCGGACGTCGGGTGGCAGCAAATGCGCGCAGGGCACGATGTTCCGCGTCCTGTCGTCCGTACCGGCCAAGCAGGTCAGCCTGCGCGCGCACGCCAACAACAGGTACGTCACGGCGGAGAACGCCGGAGCCACCGCCCTGATCGCCAACCGGACGGCGGTCGGTCCCTGGGAGTTGTTCGACGCCTTCGACCTGGGCAACGGCAACGTTGCCCTGCGCGCTCACGCCAACGACATGTACGTCACGGCGGAGAACGCCGGGGCCGGCGCCCTGATCGCTAACCGGACCGCGGTCGGGCTGTGGGAGACCTTCCAGCTGGTCCGCAACGCCGACGGCAGCATCAGCCTCAAGGCGCAGGTGAACGGCAGGTACGTGACCGCTGAGAACGCCGGCGCCGGCTCGCTGATCGCGAACCGGACGGCCATCGGCCCGTGGGAGCAGTTCGACCTGATCGACAGCTGACGCCCCTGCGTCCAGCCGTAGGCGGCGTACGCCGGGCCACCGGCGGACCCCGCCCCACCAACAACACACACCCACCCACCCCGGATACGACGACACCACAGAGTCGGAATA
>NZ_JBFAZH010001615.1:0-1394 GCF_040681735.1 Actinoplanes sp. NPDC051633
CGAACCGGTCGTGCCGGGCGCAGAGGACACCGAGGAAGACACCGATCAGCATCGTCAGCACGGTCGCGACCAGCACGGTCGCGAGGGTCTGCATGGAGTCCTGCCACAGGCCCAGCCCGCCCAGCCCGGCCGTGGCCAGCGCCGCGAGCACCGCATGCCGCCACCCGCTGATCAGCCAGCCGAAGGCGAGCACCGCCGCGACCAGCAGCCACCAGGGCGTGGTCGTCAGCACCGTCTCCAACGGGTTCAGCAGCGCGGTGCTGACGAAGTTCTTCAGGCCCTCGGTGAAGTCGTACCAGTGCACCTCGGCCCACCGGGTCGCGTCGTTCACCGGCCCGGCGAACGAGAACCGCCAGGTGCCGGGGAACTCGCTGCTGAAGGGCAGCACCGCGGCCACCGCGATCGCGGCGGCCAGGATCGCCAGCCGGATCCGGCCGGGCGCCTCCCGCAGCGCGGCGCGCGTGGTCACCCTGTCCAGCACGATCGCCAGCACGACGATCGCCAGGCCGGCGTCGAAGGCCGCGCCCACGTTGACCCGCTCGAGGGCGAAGACGATGTTCAGCCCGAGGCCCGGCGCGTCGATCAGCGCGGTCACCACCACCATCGACAGGGCCATCATGATGGTCTGGTTGACCGCCAGCACGATCGTCGGGCGCGCCATCGGCAGGCGCACCTTGGTCAGCAGCTGCCGCGGGGTCGAGCCGAGCGCGGTCGCCGCCTCCACAGTGGTCGATGACACCTCGCGGATGCCCAGCGCGGTGATCCGGATGGTGACCGGGACGGCGTAGATGAGGGTGGCGATGATGGCGGCGGGTTCGCCGATGGAGAAGAGCAGCGTCATCGGCGCCAGATAGGCGAAGGTCGGCAGGATCTGCATCACGTCCAGCACCGGCCGCAGCGCCGCGCCGACCGCCGGCACCCGCGCCGCCAGGATCCCGAGCGGCACGCCGATCAGCACCGCGATCAGCACCGCGGAGATGGTCAGCACCAGCGTGTCGACGCTCTCCTGCCACAGCCCGATCAGGCCCAGCCCGGTGAAGCCGCCGACCGCGAGCAGCGCCGCGCGCCACCCGGCCAGCACGAGCGCGAGCACACCGGCCACGCCGATCAGGCCCACCGCGCCGAGCCCGTAGAGCGCGGCCTGCACGCCGCCGACCAGCACCACCACGCCCAGGCGCAGGTAGTTCACCCCGTACAGGAAGATCGGGCTGGTGTCTCGGTTGGTGTCCACCCAGTCGCGCAGGTCGGTCAGCAGCCGGAAGGCCCACGCGTCGTCGGCGTCCGCGGCGCCGTCGGTGCGGAAGACCAGATAGGCGACGACGGTCGCCAGGAGCAGAACCGCGAGGAGGGTACGCCGCCCCGGCCGGCTCACCCGCGCCGGGCGGGTCGCCGGC
>NZ_JBFAZH010001616.1:0-1392 GCF_040681735.1 Actinoplanes sp. NPDC051633
GGTCCGCCCGGCTGGCCGCTGACTCGTTCTTCACCTGGCTGGCGCTGCCACCGGAGTCCTTCACGGTCAACCTCAACCCCGACGATCCGGACGACATCATGGACGAGGATCTGGGGCGCACCGAGGCCGGGCGGGTGCTGCTCGACGCCGACTTCCAGATGAAGAAGACGGTCGCGAAACTGATTCACCCGGATGCCCCGACCGGCAAGCAGTTCTGGTCCGACCTTCGCGGCGAGACACCCTGCATCTCGATGCGGCAGTGGATCGTGCCGCGTCCCGCCGTGGTCCGCGAGCAGGGCAACGAGCTGTTCATCCTGGACGCTCCCCTCGAGGTCAAGATGGAGACGGAGTACTTCAGGACCAGGACCAGGGACTCGGAGGGGTGCCCGGGCCACTCGACCGCGGAGACCCGCCACAACGAGACGGTCTACCGCGTATCGGTCCTCTCCGAGGTGCAGAAGGCGGTCAACGAAGCACCGGAGTACGCCGACCTCCGCCGGGTCTACGCGAGCCGGGTCGCCGCCCAGTGGTATCGCGAGCGCAGCGAGCGCAGCGAGCGCAAACCCACCGTGTACGGCGACCTGATCGACTCCGGCGACGTGAGCGCGTGGCCGCTGCGCGGGAAGTGGACGCCGATGGACACCTGGAAACGGTTCGTGAAGTCGTACAAGGACGGTGAGTTCCGGGTCCGGCGCACCACCCGCGAGGGCACCATGATGGTCAGCAGGCTGTACGTGTACGGCGGCGTCGACTTCTCCGACATCCCGGAACGGCCGTTGTCCCGCGCCGACTTCACCGGCAAACGGCCGGCCATGGACACGACGGTGAAAGGCGCGAGGGCGTTGCCGGTCGCCGAGGCCGGCGGCGGCCCGATGTGGTTCGGCGGCCGGTCGAGCGAGCGGCCCGAGTGGGCGCCGATCCCGCCGCCCGGGTCACCACTGGGCAGACCGGTGTTCTGGGCGGCGACGGCCGGACCGGCGGTGCTCTGGATGATCGTCGCCGGCCTGCTGCTGACCCTCCGCCGCCGGGCGGGGCGATGAAGCCGGGCGGGGCGATGAAGCCGGGCGGGGCAATGACCAAACGGCCGGGTGACTTCGCCGCGTCGCTGCTGCTGTCCGGCGCGGCCGCCGTGTGGCTGACGGCGGCGATCGCCACGCTGTTCGCCGGTCCGCAGTATGCCCGCCACTACGTCGACCTTGCGCAGGATCCGGCGGCGGACACCCGCACCAGGCTGGTGCTCATCGCCGGGGTGGTCCTGATGATGATCGCGGCCGCCGCGGCGATCGGCGTGGCGGCGGCCCTCGGCGCGGTCGGTTCACCGGTGATCCGGAGGCTGACCTGGATCTTCATGGCGATCGTGGCGGTGATCGCCGTGGTGGTCATGCTGGCCGG
>NZ_JBFAZH010001617.1:0-1388 GCF_040681735.1 Actinoplanes sp. NPDC051633
GCACGTGGGGGCCTGTCTCCTAGGGCGCGGATACATTCATCGCTCCGCCGCCGGGCTGGCGGCCGGCTGGGGCATGAACCAGAGGGGCCGGGCCCAGCTCGCCCGATACCGCCGGGCCGTCGCGGACGACCGGACCGGCCGCGAGCTGACCACCGTGATCGGCGCCATCGAGCGGTCCCGCGTCGCGGTGATCGGCCATGGGAGCCTCAAGACGGCGCCGCGCGGATACCCGAAGGACCATCCGCGCGGCGACCTGTTGCGCCACAAGGGCCTCACGACGTGGCAGGAGTGGGAGCCGGCCGCGTGGCTCGGCACGGCGACCGCGAAGAAGCGCATCGTCGACTTCCTCCGCACCAGCCGGCCGCTGCGGCAGTGGCTCGACGACAACGTCGGCCCGGAGTAGCGGCCGGGCCCGTCACCCGCAGGTCCACATCCAGGGGTCGTTGCTGATCGGCCCGGTCTCCTCGCTGCCGACGCTGTAGCCGGCGAGGGTCCGGCCGTCGCTGCTGATGCTGGACACGACGAACTCCCGCCTGCCGCCGCTGGGCAGCTTCGTCTTCTGGTCGCCGGTCATGAGCACCGGCAGCCCCATCCTCCGGTCGGTCCACTCGACCCCGAAGATGGTCCCGTTGGCCGCGATCCGCGGCGCGTCGAGCGGGAAGACCTCGGTGTACCCGCCGGAGGGGATGTCGTACAGGACGGTTTTGAAGGACATGCTGTCCTTGCTTTCGAACACGGCCCGGCCGATCACCTTGCCGGCCGCCATCGAGTCCGGCCAGAACGCGTCGGCCTTCTTCCCGTCGACGGTCGGCGCCGGGAGCGCCCTGTGCGTGCCGTCCGCCATCCACAGGTACGCGGTGTCCTTGCCCTCCTTCAGCGCGACCAAACCGAGGATCGTGCCGTCCTCGTCCACGTCGCGGGCAACGGCGGTCTTGACGCCGTCCGGCAGTGGGAGCCGCTGCGGCTTGGCACCGGGCGACGCCCACCGGACCGGACTGGGTTCGATGTCCGATCCGATCGAGCCCACCATCACGCCGGCGTCGTTGATGCCGCTGACATCGCCCGGGCCGGCCAGCTTGGTGAAGGCGCCTTCGCGGTACACGTAGGCCTGCTGCTTGTCGCCGTCGTAGCTGGTGCCGACCGCGACCCCGGAGGAGTTGATGTCGCGGAGCGAGGCATCGCTGCCGGGCATGTCCGGCGTGTCGACCAGCTTGCCGTCCTTCCACACCACGACGTCGACGTTCAGGCTCTTCCCGGGCGGATAGACGCGGCCGGCCAGAAAGTGGCCGCTCGGGTCGCCCGAGGTCACCACGGCCTTCTTGATCCCGCCGGTGGGCAGCCGGGTCACCGTGCAGTTGCGCTTCGTGCCCGCCACCCCGGCCCCGAAG
>NZ_JBFAZH010001618.1:0-1385 GCF_040681735.1 Actinoplanes sp. NPDC051633
GACGCCGCCAGCAGCGCGTCGCGGCGCTGCCGCTGCCGGGTCCGGACCGCGCGCAGGTGCCGTTCGTAGTCGCCGCTGCTCAGCAGATGCGCGAGCACCAGCTGCGGCAGGGCCGGGTTGCCGAGGTCGCTGGCGTGCTTGGCGGCCAGCAGCGCGGCGTGCAGCCGGCGCGGCGCGATCAACCAGCCGAGACGCATGCCGGGGGCCAGGGACTTGGAGACGCTTCCCGCGTACGCGACGCGATCCGGCGCCGAACCCTGCAGCGCGGCCACCGGCGCCCGGTCGTAGCGGTGCTCCGCGTCGTAGTCGTCCTCGATGATCAGACCCGGCCGATCGAGCAACGCCCGGCGCCGCTCCGGGCTCAGCACCACACCCATCGGGTACTGATGCGCCGGGGTCAGCACCACCACCTCGAGGTCGCCCAGTTCGCCGGCGCGCAGGCCCTGTTCGTCGACGGGGACCCCGACCGGTCGTACCCCCCAATGCGCGATCTGGTCCCGCGCGCCGCGCGACCCGGGGTCCTCGACGCCGAACTCGGCGATGCCCTCGGCCGTCAGGACCTGGGCGAGCAGGGCGAGGGCTTGCGCCACGCCGCCCACCACCAGGATGTCGTCGGGCCCGGCCCGCACCCCACGGGTACGCGCGAGCCACCCGGCCAGCTCGCGCCGCAGCACCGGATGCCCACCCGGGTCGCCGTAGCCGAGGTCGGCGCCCGTGGCCCGCTCCAGCACCGCCCGCTCGGCCCGCAGCCACGCCGCCCGCGGGAACGCCGAGAGGTCCGGCACGCCCGGCGACAGGTCGTGGACGATGCCATCGGGCCGTGGTGGCGGCAGCCGCAGCCCGACGTCCGCCCGCCGATCCGTGGTCACGCTCGGCTGCACCGCGGCGCGGACCACGGTGCCGGCGCCGGTGACCGCGCTGACCAGCCCTTCGTCGAGCAGCCGCCGGTAGGCCTCGACCACGCTGCCGCGGGAGACGCCGAGTTCGGCGGCCAGCGTCCGGGTGGCCGGCAGTCGTTCGCCGTCGCTGAGCCGGCCGTCCGAGATCGCCGATCGCACCGCGTCGGTCAGCCAGGCGGCGAGCCCTTTCGCCGGCGCCGACGACGGTTGCAGCTGGAGAAAGTCCGATCCGGGAATTGGTCCATCTCCTAGCGCTCGGATTGGTCCTTCACGTGGACCATATCCGACCGCAGGCTGATCACATGAGAGTGCTTCCCGCCCTGGCCGGCGCCACCGGCATGGTCTGCGTCGGCGGCAGCGTGGCCGTTTCCGGCATGCTCGCCGGCGCGCCGCTGGCCACCGTGCAGTCCCTGCGCAACGCCGCCGCCTGTCTGCTCCTGCTCGCGTTCGCCCGCGCGGCGGCGGCGCGAGCCCGGGCACGACTAC
>NZ_JBFAZH010001619.1:0-1384 GCF_040681735.1 Actinoplanes sp. NPDC051633
GCGCTGCAGATAGCTGCGCCACGGGTGGTCCGGGAAGTCCCCGAGGGTGATCCACTGTCGCCAGTACTCCGAGGTGCGTCCCATCCGCTCCTGCGCCTCGTCCAGCGTGCGCGGGGGCGGGAGCGGCGACCAGGACAGCGCCACGAAGTGGGTGTCGCCCTCGACCATCCGGGTCCGCGCGTTGAGGCCGCGGCCCTCGATGCCGGGCCGCAGGTCGGTGGTCAGCCGCAGCGTCACGTCGGACTCCGGGGACTCGGCGACCAGCTCGCCGTAGCCGGGACCCTCGTATCGCCAGGTGCCCTCGTGTCGGCCGTACTCGAACACCGGCTCGCAGGTCATCGACAGGTCGACCGACCCGCTCACGCACCGGACCGTGCGGAGCAGGCAGTGTTCCGCGTCGAAGTCGGTGGGCGAGCGGCGGTGCGTCCGCGACCGCTCGTCGACGTTGTGCCAGGGGCCCATGCAGAGGGCGTCCCGGACGATCAGCCATCCGGTGCGGGTCTGCCAGGTGGTCTCCACCATCAGGCTGCCCGGCATGTACCGGCGCGCGGCCGGCACCATCTCATCGTACGGGCCGAGCCGGAACGAGCCGGCGCTGCGGTCCAGCATCGTCGTGAAGACGCTGGGCGAATCGGGACGGGGCAGACACATCCACTCGACCGCGCCGTTCGGCGCGATCAGGCACGTCGTCTCGCAGTCGGACAGGAAGGCGTAGTCGGCGATGGGCGGGTACGGGCTGCGCGCCCACGGCTGGGGCCGCGTGGCCTCGGCAAGCTCTTCCATCCCTTGATGCTCACCCGTCGGCGGCCCCGAAAGCCAGACCTTGCGCCCCCGCAAGATCACAGACTGTGATGAATCCGTGATCGGGAGTTTCATATCCCTTCGCCGGAAAGCTTCGTTACGGTAACCCACTTCCCCTTATCCGGAAACGGGGTCCGCCCTGGGGAGAGACCGGAGTTCGCTGCATGCACGTCCTGTTGTCCTGGTTCTCCGAGCGTCCGCTGACGCCCGACGCCAGAGGCGTTTTCCGCGCGCGGTTCGAGGCATCGATCCGCGATCTCGTTCCCGAGACATATGTGCGATATGAGGCGGGTGGGGACGACTGGGGCCTGACCATGCTGCACCCGGGACGGATGCAGTCCACCCGGTGGGAGCCGGTGCAGTCCGGCGATCAGCTCACCGCGGTGTCGCTGGGCATCCCGATCGGCGTTCCCAGCGGCCAGAGCGGCCTCGCGCTGGCCCGCCGTCTGCTCGCCGGCGAGAGCATCCATCGCGATCTGCTGCCGCCGTTCAGCATGCTGGCGATCGACCAGGCGGGCACCTTCGCGGTGCAGCAGGATTGGCTCGGCCAATGCCGGATCTTCGCCGGCGAGGCCGGCGGAGT
>NZ_JBFAZH010001620.1:0-1383 GCF_040681735.1 Actinoplanes sp. NPDC051633
TGGTTCAGCCCGTTCTACCCGTCGCCGATGGCCGACGCCGGGTACGACGTGGCCGACCACCGCGACGTCGACCCGATGTTCGGGACGCTCGCCGACGCGGAGGCGCTGATCGCCGACGCGCACGATCTCGGCCTGCGCGTCATCGTCGACGTCGTGCCGAACCACTGCTCCGACCAGCACCCGTGGTTCGCCGAGGCGCTCGCCGCGCCACCGGGAAGCCCCGCCCGGGACCGGTTCTGGTTCCGGGCGGGGCGTGGGCCCGGCCTACCGCCGAACGACTGGCAGTCCACCTTCGGCGGCCCCGCCTGGACACAGGTCCCGGAGGGACCCGGGTTCTCCGCCCTGGCCGAAGGATCAGCGGCCGGGAGCAGCACAGCCCCGGAGGGGCAGTGGTTCCTGCACCTGTTCGCCCGCGAGCAGCCCGACTTCAACTGGTCGAGCCCCGACGTGCGGGCGGAGTTCGAGGACATTCTGCGGTTCTGGTTCGACCGCGGGGTGGACGGCGTACGCATCGACTCGGCGACCATGTGCGTCAAGGACCCCGGGCTGGCCGACCTCGCCGACCGCGCCGAAGAAGCCCCACACCCCTATGTGGACCGTGACGGCATCCACGACATCTACCGCGCCTGGCGGCGGGTCGCCGACTCCTACGACCCGCCGCGCGCGCTGATCGGCGAGGTGTGGCTGGCCGACCCGCTGCGGTTCGCGGCGTACCTGCGGCCGGACGAGATGCACACCGCCTTCAATTTCGACTTCCTCGGCTGCCCGTGGGACGCCAAGGCCTTGCGCGAGTGTGTCGACGACACGCTCGCCGCGCACGCGTCCGTGGGGGCGCCGAGCACCTGGGTGCTGTCCAATCACGACGTCACCCGGCACGTCACTCGGTACGGCCGGGAGGACACCGCGTTCGAGTTCGCCCTGCGGGGCGCGCGGCACGGCCGGCGAGTCGATCTCGACCTGGGCACCCGGCGGGCGCGGGCGGCGATCCTGCTGACCTGCGCGCTGCCCGGGTCGGTCTACGTCTACCAGGGTGAGGAGCTCGGACTGCCCGAGGTCGAGGACCTGCCCTCGTCGGTGCGGGACGACCCGATGCACACCCGGTCGGGTGGGGCCGATCCCGGGCGCGACGGCTGTCGCGTACCCATGCCCTGGTCTTCGGGGGCCTCCCTGGGCTTCAGCCCGCCCGGCGCGGCGGCGCCCTGGCTGCCGCAACCCGAGTCGTGGGCCTCGTTGACCGTGGCGGCGCAGACCGCCGACCCGTCCTCGATGCTGTCGCTGTACCGGGCGGCTTAACAACCGTAGTCTCAATAATTATTTTCAAAGAACAAATAAATCTAATAACTATAGTATCTATAGTTTTAATCATAGTCGGCGTAGTTTCGT
>NZ_JBFAZH010001621.1:0-1383 GCF_040681735.1 Actinoplanes sp. NPDC051633
GCCTCGCCGTCGCGGCGGCCGCTCCGCTGGCCGGCGCACTCGCCCGCAAGGTGTCGCCGACATGAGCGGCCCGGAAGCAGAAGGCACGAGCGGCCCGGAAGCGGGCACGAGCGGCCCGGAAGCAGAAGGCGCGCGCGGGCTCAGGTTCGGCTACGGGACCAACGGCTTCGCCAACCACCGCCTGGCCGACGCGCTCAAGGTGATCGCCGGCCTCGGCTACGAAGGCGTCGCCCTCACCCTCGACCACGACCACGTCGACCCGTACGCCGAGGACGCCGCCCGCCAGGTCGCCCGGGCCGCCGACCTCCTGCGCGATCTCAACCTCGCCGTCGTCGTCGAGACCGGCGCCCGCTACCTGCTGGACCCGTGGCACAAGCACGCCCCGACCTTCCTGCACGACGAGCGCGCGACGAGGATCGACTTCCTCAAGCGGGCCGGCGACATCGCCGCCGACCTGGGCGCGGAGGCGGTCAGCTTCTGGGCCGGGGTCAGACCGCCGGAGCTCGACGACGACACGGCGTGGAAGCGGCTCGTCGACGGCGTCGCCGAAGTGCTCGGCCACGCGACCGTGCCCGTCGGGTTCGAGCCGGAGCCCGGGATGCTGGTCAACGACATCGCCGACTGGCGGCGCCTGAACGAGGACCTGGGCGACCCGGAGCTGTTCGGAATGACGCTTGACATCGGACACTGCCGGGCGGTCGAGCCGCTGAGCGTCCCGGACTGCGTCGCCGGGGTCAGGGAACACCTCGTGAACGTCCAGATCGACGACATGCGCCGCGGCGTGCACGAGCACCTCGAGTTCGGCGCGGGCGAGATCGACTTCCCGCCGGTGCTCGACGCCCTGGCCGGCTACACCGGCCTGGTCGCCGTCGAGCTGCCCCGGCATTCCCACGCCGCGCCGGACGTCGCCCGGCGATCGATCGAGTTCCTCCGGGAGGCGGCGAGATGACGCTCGACGACCTGCGAAAGGCCGTACCCGCCAACGACTGGCTGACCGACGCCGAGGCCCGCGTGACGGCCGAGCCCGGCGCCCTCGAGATCCTCTACGCCCGGGCCGAGCGCAAGCTCGGCCGCGACGAGGTGGCCGAGGGCTGGACCGCGGGCCAGGCCGGCCGGGCGATCCTGCTCGCGAAGCGGCCGGAGCAGGCGGAGGACGTCTACCGGCACGGTGACGCCGCCGAGAAGCTCGCCGTCCTGAAGGCTCTGCCGCTGGTCGAGGAGACGGACGCGGGCGTTCCGCTGCTGCTGGACGCGCTGCGCACCAACGACACCCGGCTGGTCGCCGAGGCGCTCGGCCCCTACGCCCGGCACCTGGACGCGGCCACCTGGCGGCAGGGCGTCATCAAGTGCGTCTTCATGGGCGTCCCCCTGGCAAAGATCCAC
>NZ_JBFAZH010001622.1:0-1381 GCF_040681735.1 Actinoplanes sp. NPDC051633
CATCCGCACGACGGCCGCCGTGCGGCGCGGCACCCGCATGACGAAGTTCCTGTCGCCCGCCCAGCTGGCCGGGCATCTCGGCGGCTGGCTGCCCTACGGTTTCTGCTATCGCGCGTGCGACGTCGCGCACATCACCCGCCCCGCCGATCTCGCGCTGCTGCGCACCGACGGCCTCGGTGACGACGAGGTCGTGTTCGCGTTGCGCTGGCGGGCCATCGATCCGCGGGACTACGAGATCCCCGACCGGGTCGAGCAGCCCGGCCTGCCGGCGTTGCCGGCGCACGAGCGGGTCGGCGCGATGGTGCTCGGCACCGGGTTCAGCCCGAGCGCCGACGACCTGGTCCCCGAGTTCGTCACGGCCGGCTTCGCCGACCTGCCGATGCCGGCGAACGCGCAACTGCTCGCCTATCCGGCGGACGGTGCGGAGGTGGTGCTGTACACGTACCAGCCGGAGCAGCACGGCTGGCTGCGCCTGGCCGGGCCGAAGTGGCGGCACCTGCTCGAGCGGGTCCCCGGGCTGAGCCCGGACCGCGAGTACGTGCCCTGCACCGACCCGCCGGCCGCCCACCTGGTCGGCCGGATCAACCAGCACGAGTATCAGGCGATCGCGGACCCGCCCGGGGAATTCCGGGTGCGGGCGCTGACCCGGGCCGCCCGGTACCCGGTGCAGACGCTGAGCCGTCGCGCCGAGCAGGCCCTCTGGCGGGGCGTGCCGTGCTGGGTGCTGCAGCGCGACGATCGGTGGGCACGGCTGCGCATCATCCGGCCGGACGGTGAGGCGCTGGCCGCGACGGGCGCGCGCTGTTACGAACGCGGCGTCTACGAGTGCTGGTCCCCGCTGGCCGAGTTGGTCGACCACCACATCCTCGATCTGCCGTACGAGCTCTCGCCGTCCTGAGTTCTGTCGTACCCGCCGACTAATGTTCTCAGTGGGGCGGGAAAGGGGACGTGATGATCGACCACATAGTGCTCGGCGTGCATCACCTGGACGAGAGCAGGTATTTCTACGAGCGGGCCCTGGCGCCGCTCGGCATCAAGGTGGTGCGGGATCAGCCCGAGCTGGTCGGCTTCGCCGACCCGAGCGGCAGGCCCTTCTTCTGGCTGGCGGTCCGCGAGCCGTCACATCGGGTGCACATCGCCTTCCGGGCCGACGATCGAGCCACAGTGGACGCTTTCCATGCGGCGGCCCTGCGCGCGGGCGGGGTCGACAACGGCCCGCCGGGCCTGCGTCCGCAATATCACCAGACCTACTACGGCGCGTTCGTCTTCGACGCCGACGGCAACAACATCGAGGCGGTCCACCACGGGTGACCGCCGGCGGCATCGCGCCGGTCACCGGTCGACGGCCACGACCGTCTTGAGCACGGACGGGTCCGTGTGG
>NZ_JBFAZH010001623.1:0-1374 GCF_040681735.1 Actinoplanes sp. NPDC051633
GGCGTTGCGGCCCACCCGCGCCGACCGTATCAGCTCCGAGCGTCCCGCCTCCTCGTCCGCGCGGGTGTGCCGCCCGACCAGGAACATGTTCATCAATGCGACGACGATCGCCACGAAGGCGAACACCTCGAACACGACCTCGCCGCCGATCGACCCGAGCAGCCGGGTCGGCCCGCTCATGGCGATCACGGCGGTGTTGCCGCCGATCGTCTGCCGCAGCTGGGCCAGCTCCTCGGGCGTGCCGTACAGGTTCTGGCTCTGCGTCGACTGGATCAGCACGAGCAGGCCGGCGCCCAGCAGCCACCACGGCAACCGGGCCCGCTCCCGGCGCAGCATGAACCGCATCAGGCCGGCCGCGCCGGTCACGACCGCGCCTCGGCATCCGGGCTGTCGTCGCCGTAGTGGCGCAGGAACATCTCCTCCAGGGTCGGCGGCGTGCTGGTCAGACTTCGTACGCCCAGCGGCGCGAGCCGGCGCACCACCGTGTCCAGCTGGGCGGTGTCCACGTCGAAGCGCGCGTGATGGTCCTCGACCAGCACGTCGTGCACGCCGGGCAGCGACTCGAGACCGGTGAGCGGCGTGCTCGTCTCCACCGCGATCGACGTCCGCGTAAGGTGGCGCAGCTCGCCGAGCGTGCCGGCCTCCACCGTGCGGCCCATCCGGATGATGCTCACCCGGTCGCACAGCGCCTCCACCTCGGCCAGGATGTGACTGGAGAGCAGCACCGTCCGGCCCTGCGCCTTGACCTCGGCGATGCACTGCTGGAACACCGACTCCATCAGCGGGTCCAGGCCGGAGGTCGGCTCGTCCAGCAACAGCAGCTCGGCGTCCGACGCGAGGCCGGCGATCAGGGCGACCTTCTGCCGGTTGCCCTTGGAGTAGGTGCGGGCCTTCTTGCGCGGGTCCAGGTCGAACCGGTCGAGCAGGTCGTCGCGGCGGCGGCGGTTCAGCCCGCCCCGCATCCGGCCGAGCAGGTCGATCACCTCGCCACCGGTGACGCCGGGCCACAGGGTGACATCGCCGGGAACGTACGCCAGCCGCCCGTGCAGCGCGACCGCGTCCCGCCACGGATCACCGCCGAGCAGCCGGACCGAGCCGGAGTCGGCACGCAGCAGCCCGAGCAGCACGCGGATCGTGGTGGTCTTGCCGCTGCCGTTGGGCCCGAGGAAGCCGTGCACCTCGCCGGTCGCGACGGACAGATCGAGACCGTCCAGGGCCTTGGCCGGCCCGAAGGACTTGGTCAACGCGGAGACGGAGATCGCCTCTCCGGCGGACATGGTCATGGCGGCTCCCTTGCGGACGGATGGACGACCGGCTTCACGCCGCTGCCCATTGTCGGGGCGGTCACGTCCCGTCCGCTACGGCGACAGGTCC
>NZ_JBFAZH010001624.1:0-1369 GCF_040681735.1 Actinoplanes sp. NPDC051633
CCGATCATGTGGTTCCTGATGCCGGACGAGCCGGCCCCCGCGCCGGCGCCGGCACCCATGCCCTACACCCCGAGCGACCTTTAGTCACTCCCATTCGATGGTGCCCGGGGGCTTGCTCGTCACGTCGAGGACGACGCGGTTGACCTCGGGCACCTCGTTGGTGATCCGGGTAGAGATGCGGGCGATCAGCTCGTAGGGCAGCCGGGACCAGTCCGCGGTCATCGCGTCCTCGCTGGACACGGGCCGCAGCACCACCGGGTGGCCGTAGGTGCGGCCGTCGCCCTGCACCCCGACGCTGCGGACGTCGGCCAGCAGCACCACCGGGAACTGCCAGACGTCGCGGTCGAGGCCGGCCGCGGTCAGCTCCTCGCGAGCGATCAGGTCGGCCGCCCGCAGGATCTCGAGCCGCTGGTGCGAGACCGCGCCGATGATGCGGATCGCCAGGCCCGGGCCGGGGAACGGATGCCGCTGCACGATCTCCTCGGGCAGTCCGAGCTCGGCGCCGAGCGCGCGTACCTCGTCCTTGAAGAGCGTGCGCAACGGCTCGACCAGGGCGAACCGCAGGTCGTCCGGGAGGCCGCCGACGTTGTGGTGGCTCTTGATGTTCGCCGTGCCGGTGCCGCCGCCGGACTCGACCACGTCGGGGTAGAGCGTGCCCTGCACCAGGAACTCGACGTGCCGCTCGGCGTCCACCTCACGCGCGGCCTGCTCGAAGACCCGGATGAACTCGCGACCGATGATCTTGCGCTTCTGCTCCGGATCCTCGACCCCGGCCAGCGCGCCGAGGAAGCGGTCCGCGGCGTCGACCACCTTGAGCCGGATGCCGGTGGCCGCGACGTAGTCCTTCTCGACCTGCTCGGCCTCGCCCGCGCGCAGCAGGCCGTGGTCGACGAAGACGCAGGTGAGCTGGTCGCCGACGGCCTTGTGGACGAGCGCCGCGGCGACCGCCGAGTCGACGCCGCCGGACAGCCCGCAGATCACCTGCTTGTCGCCGACCCTCGCGCGGATCGCCTCGACCTGGTCGTCGATGATGTTGCCGGGCGTCCAGGTCGGCTCGATGCCGGCGATGTCGTAAAGGAACCGCTGCAGCATCTCCTGGCCCTGCTGGGTGTGCCCCACCTCGGGATGGAACTGCACGCCGGCCCGCCGGTCGGTCAGGTTCTCGAATGCCGCCACCGGTGCGCCGGACGAGGCGGCGGTGACCATGAAGCCCTCGGGGGCGATGGTCACGCTGTCGCCGTGGCTCATCCAGACCGGCAGACCTTCGGGAAGGTTGCGCAGCAGCGTCCCGGCCTGGGCGGTGAGATGGGTACGCCCGTACTCCCGCGCGCCGGTGTGCGCGACCGTCCCGCCCAGCGCCTGCGCCATC
>NZ_JBFAZH010001625.1:0-1369 GCF_040681735.1 Actinoplanes sp. NPDC051633
ACCGCGACAGACGCCGGCGCGCTGAGGACTGCGCCATTCTCGCCGACGTCGCCCACGCGATCCCGATGCGGTCCCAGCTCACCGACCGCGTGGACGCGCCCGCCTGGCCGGCCCCGGACGTCACCGTCGAGGACGGCTTCGGGCTCCTCGAGCTGCTCCGGGACAACCTCTAGAACGCGGCGACCGACGACGGGGCGCGTTCGGCCCGGGTGAAGGCGCGCAGCAACGCCGGGGTGCCGTGCCGCCGGCGGGCGAATCGGGCCAGCAGCGCCACCACCAGGTCGGCGGCCTCGTCGTCGAAGTCCGGGGTGGGCACGCCGAGGCTGAGCGCCAGGTCGTCGGCGTGCACCAGCAGCTCGAGCAGGCGGGTCGTCAGGCAGTCCCGCAGCGGCAGCACCAGGCCCGCCCGCATCGGCATCGGCCGCTGCTCGGGCAGCGCGGGCAGCGCCGTGGCCAGCCGCGCGACCGCCGCGTCGTACCGGGCGACCAGATCCTCCTGGCCGGTGCCGGCGTCCACCGAGCCGCGCTCCACGATCTGCGCGTTGTCCTGCGCCGTCAGCGTCCAGAGCATGCTCAGATATCCGACGGCGTCGGTCATCGTGGCGCCCGGCGGCATCTCGGCCGTCAGGTAGCCCTCGGTGGTGAAGACCGCCCGGGCGAGGTGGCCGGCCAGCGGACCGACCCGGAACTCGGGCAGCACGCTGGGCTCGTCCCACTTCTCGGCGACCAGCGGCGAACGCAGCAGGGCGGAAACGGTGGCGGCAGTGGACAGGAAGGCGTCGATCACCATGCGCGCAGCCTAGGACTCCACCTGCCAGACCGTGATCCGGCGGGCGGGCACGCTTTCCAAGGCGAATGACACGGGTACGTCCTCGTACACCGCCCGGGAGACCAGCCCGTCGGGCAGATACGCGCGCCCGGGGTCGCCGAGCAGCACCAGCGACCCTCGCTCGGCGGCCCGGCGCAGGAACGGCACCACCCGCCCCGCCATCTCCCGGCTGTAACAGACGTCCCCGGCCAGCACGACGTCGAAGGCCGGGTCGGACCGGAGCAGATCGCCGCCGGCCAGCTCCAGCGAGACGGCATTGGCGGCGGCGTTCGCCCGCGCCGCGGTCAGCGCCCGCGCGTCGATGTCGTTCGCGGTGACCGAGGAGGCCCCGGCCAGAGCGGCGGCGATGGCCACCAGCCCCGACCCGGTCGCCAGGTCCAGCACGGTGCGCCCGGCCACCAGCTCGGGCGAGTCCAGCACGAACCGGGCCAGCGCCTGACCGCCCGCCCACGCGAAGGCCCAGAACGGCGGCGGCTGCTGCCCGCCGTCCGTCTCCTCGGTCCGCTCCCACAGCGCGATCGGCTCGTCGGCCTGGTGAAG
>NZ_JBFAZH010001626.1:0-1368 GCF_040681735.1 Actinoplanes sp. NPDC051633
GGTGCCGCCGCCTTTCGCGCCATCGGCCTTGGTGCCGCCGCCTTTCGCGCCATCGCCCTTCGCGGTTCCGCCCGTGCCGGATCCACCGGCCGGCCCCTTGCCGCCTGCGCCCGCCTGGACCGACTTGCCGGCTCCCGGGTCGTCGGAAGAGCCCGCACCCGCGTCGCCGTCACCCGCCGAACGTCCGCGGCCGCCGCCCGACGCGCGTACCGAAAGCTTGTCGACCCTGATCACCTCCGCGCCGGACAGGGCCGCGTAGCGTTCCGCTCCCGCACAGGCATCTCGCACGGCAGGCGCCGGCCTCCCCTCGGCCGCGGCCGACGCCGGAAGCGGTACGGCGAAGGCGGCGATTCCGAGCGCGGCGACACTTGCGGCCAACGGCCTGGCGGACGTCATGGAAGCTCCTCCCGAAGATCGGCCGCAGCGAGCGGCATCTACGGGACTTCCCAACGACGGTCTATGGTGCCAGTTGCGTGGCATCAATGCGACAACCCACGCGGGTAGCCCAAACCATGACATTTCGTCCGAGGCCGTGTCCGGTCGTAGGGTGTGGTCATGGGCATGCTGTGCGCGGTGAGCTTCAACCGGTACGGCCGCCTCTACTACCTCGATCCTGGCGAGTTCTCGCCGCAGGTCGGCGACCGGGTGCTCGTGCCGACCGACGACGGACCCGAGGTGGCGGAGTGCGTCTGGGCGGCGCAATGGGTCAGCGAGGACACCGACGGGTTCCCCAAGGTGGCCGGCCTGGCCGACGAGCGCGACCTGCGCCGCGACGAGACGCTGCGCAAACGCAAGGCCGAGGCCAAGGTCGCCGCCAAGAAGCTGATCAAGGCGCACGAGCTGCCCATGAAGGTCGTCGCGGTCGACCACGTGCTCGAGCAGAACGGCAGCGGCGGCGCCCGCACCACGATCTATTTCACCGCGCCGCATCGGGTCGACTTCCGCTCGCTGGTGCGCGACCTCGGCGCGACGTTGCGCTGCCGGGTCGAGCTGCGCCAGCTCTCGGCGCGTGACTCGGCCCGCGTCCAAGGGGGCATCGGCTCCTGCGGACGCGACCTCTGCTGCGCGACCTTCCTCACCGATTTCGAGCCGGTCACCATCCGCATGGCGAAGGACCAGGATCTGCCGCTCAATCCGCTGCGGATCTCCGGCGCCTGCGGCCGCCTGATGTGCTGCCTCAAGTACGAACACCCGCTCTACCAGAAGTTCCAGGCGTCCGCGCCGTCCATCGGCTCGCGGGTGACCACGCCCGAGGGCGACGGCCGTGTGGTCGGCCACAGCGTGCCGCGCGACGCCGTGGTGGTGCGCATGGACTCGGACGGCTCCCGCTGCTCGTGCAGCCGGGCGTCGGTGTGCGGACCGCGCCAG
>NZ_JBFAZH010001627.1:0-1368 GCF_040681735.1 Actinoplanes sp. NPDC051633
CTCGGCAGCTTTCACAAGCGGCGGATCTTACAACCGGCGCAGTGCCACCACGGCGATGTCGTCGGCCTGCGCGCCCGAGCCCGCCAGCTGCGAGAGGAGCCGCCGGCAGAAGTCGTCCAGGTCGGGCTCCGGCTCGGCCGCGCTGCGGGCCAGGGCGGCCAGCCCGACGTCGATGTCCACGTCGCGGCGTTCCACCAGGCCGTCGGTGTAGAGGACC
Source organism: Actinoplanes sp. NPDC051633 (assembly GCF_040681735.1). Lineage (NCBI taxonomy): Bacteria > Bacillati > Actinomycetota > Actinomycetes > Micromonosporales > Micromonosporaceae > Actinoplanes > Actinoplanes sp. NPDC051633. The sequence continues at coordinate 218 of NZ_JBFAZH010001627.1, forward strand.
AGGGTGCCGCCCGACGGCAGGGTGAACTCGAGGTCGTCGGGCCGGTGCGCGTTGAGGCCGAGCAGCGGTCCGCGGGTCTCCAGGAAGCGCACCCCGTCGGCGGTGTGCAGCAGCGGCGGCAGATGGCCGGCACTGGCCATCCGTACGTTGCCGGTGGCCGGGTCCAGGGTGAGCAGGCAGACGGTGGCCGAGTCGGTCGGCAGCACCGTACGCATGAAGTTGTTCGCCAGATCCAGCACCGCACCCGGCGGATGGCCCTCGACCGCGTAGGCCCGCACCGCGTGCCGCAGCTCGGCCATCACCGTGGCCGCGTGCAACGAGTGCCCGGCCACGTCCCCGATCGCGACCAGCAGCTTGCCGTCCAGCATGGTCAGCTCGTAGAAGTCGCCGCCCACCTCGGTCTGCGCGCCGGCCGGCTCGTAGCGCATCGCCAGCTCGACGCCGGGCACGTCGGGCAGCTGCGACTGCAGGAGACTGCGCTGCAGCGTGACCGCGATCCGGTGCTCCTCGTCGTACGACCGCTGCGCCTCGACCGCCGCCGCAACCGCCTGCGCGAGCTGCCGCAACACCGGGAAGCCGGGCGTCTGCGAGCTGCTCACCGCGGCCACGTAGACCGGCTGCCGGTCGATGCGCAGCCGGGCCGCCGCCACCGCCACCGACTCGCCCTCGGGCCACACCGCCACGTCCCAGTCCTCGGGCCGGTCGGTGCGCACCAGTGAGCCGACCGCGACGTTCGTCTCGTCCAGCGACCACGCGCGGACGACCGGCGGCGACCCCACCGCGGCCAGGTATTCGCCGTCCGAGCCCTCCGCCAGCACCACGACCGGATCGCCGAAGATCGCGTGCGCGCCCTCGGCGGCCGCGCTGAGCAGGCCGGGCAGCGTCGACGCCGTGTTGATCTCGAGCGTGGTCTCGGCCAGCTTGACCATGCGGGCGGCCAGCGTCTCGGCGCGCTGCCGGGCGCTGTAATACCGCAGCACCGCCTGGACGGTCGCGATCAGCTCGTCGGGCTCGATCGGCTCCACGAGGTACGCGTCCGCGCCACGGTTCAGCCCCTGGGCCTTGTCCACCACGTCGACCGCGTGCGCCGACACGTGGATCACCGGCAGTACGCCGTACTCGGGATCGCTCTTGATCCTCTCGCAGACGTC
>NZ_JBFAZH010001628.1:0-1368 GCF_040681735.1 Actinoplanes sp. NPDC051633
CCAGATCACCGCGGCGCCGTCCTTCTTGATGTACTTGTAGGTGACCGTCCGATTCGTTCCGATGGTGACGCTCGCCCGCCAGACCGGATACGTCGCCGACGACAGCGCGACCGCCCGTGCCGGGTCCCAGCCGCCCAGCTCCGCCGCGTCGCCGACCACGAAGACGTTCTGACCCCAGACCGTCGTCGCCGTGACGGCGAACTGCTCGGCGCAGGTCTGCTGCCCGCCGCCGCGGGCGCCGGCGTGCAGGGCGACCGCCTGGCCCGGCGCGACCGTCACGGTCGCGTTTCCGGCCGTGTCCACCTGGTACGCGGGCCCGCCGCACGGGTCGCCGTGGAGCACGTCGCAGTAGCTGCCCGCGGGAAGACCGGTCGCGAAGACCCGGGTGAGTGCCGCCCCGGAGCGGTTGAACACTATGAACGCGGCGTTCCCCCGGCTGAACGCGATCTGGTTCGAGCCGTTGCTCCACCAGTTGCTCAGCGGACGGTCCCCGGCCTGACTACGGAAGGCCACCATGTTGGCCACCTCCCGGTTGCGGTGCTCGCACACCCAGCCGTTGCCGCAGCTCACCGCGGTGGTGGTGCCGTCCGCGGCGGCCGGCGGCCCCTGGTCGGCGGAGGAGAACGCATAGCTCGACATCACCTGCGGCACGCCGTACGGGTGGGCGAGCAGGAACGCCTGCGCGAGGCGGTAGTTCGCGCCGTCCTTGTACGTGAGGACGTTGCGGCCGTTGCGCTGGGTGTCGTGGTTGTCGATGAACGCGACGGCGTCGGCGGACGGCAGCCGCATCCGCTGCGCGAGGCCGTCGAGCGAGGCGAAGTTGCCGTCGCGGAACGCCGCGCTGACCACGTCGCCGTACCGGAACTCGGTCACGTCGCCGAACCCGGCGTACTCCTCCGGGCCCGGCTCCCCCGCCTCGCCCTCGATCACCTCGGAGAAGACGTACGGATCGCCGGTCACCGGGCCGACGATCGCGGCCTCGTCGGCGGCCGGCAGATGCTTGGCGGCGTCCACCCGGAAGCCGTCCACGCCCAGCGACACCAGGTCGTTCAGGTACGCGGTGAGCTTGCCGCGCACGTACCCGCTCTCGGTCCTGAGGTCGGCCAGGTCGACCAGTTCGCAGTTCTACACCTCCCACCGGTCGCCGTAGTTCGCGATGTCGTCGTTGCCGTTGCGCCCGCAGTGGTGGAAGTCGTCGAACCCGTAGGGCACGGCCGGGTACGCGTAGTGCGTGTAGGCCGACCCGCCGCTGCCGGCTCCGGTGGACGCACCGCCGGCGGCGTGGTTGATCACCGCGTCGACATAGACCTTCACCCCCGCCGCGTGGCAGGCGGACACCATCGCGGCGAACCCGGCCCGGTCGCCGCG
>NZ_JBFAZH010001629.1:0-1364 GCF_040681735.1 Actinoplanes sp. NPDC051633
TGTGGCCGCTGTACTCTAGTCCCATGTCGGCGGCGACGTCGCCCCACGGAATGGTGGCCGGGTCGGACTGCGCGAAGACCTTGATCCGGTTGCCCTGGACGGCGATCGCGGCGCCGTCGAAGGCGACCCCGTCGAGGTGGCCGGAGACGGAGTCCCATTCGAGCAGGGTGGCCAGCGTACGGGCGTCGGTGAGGTCGTTGACCGCGACCACCTCGACGTCGGCGTTGCCCGCCAGGGCGGCGCGCAGGTAGCTGCGCCCGATCCGTCCGAACCCGTTGATGCCGATGCGTACCGTCATGGTGTTCAGTTCCTCCCGTCGTTCTTGGGGTCGGGTACGGCCGGCGCCGCCGCCCGGAGCAGGTCGAGCGCGCCGGCGCGGGCCTGGTCGAACGGGCCCGGGTCCTGCTGCGCGATCGCGAGGACGTAGCCGCCCTGCAGCACAGCCATCAGGGTGTGGGCCAGGCGCTCGGCGTCGAGGTCGTCCCTCAGCTCGCCTGCGGCAACCGCCTCGCGTAGCACCTTGACCCAGCTGAGGTGGACCTGAGCGAACGCGCGGGCCACCGGCGCGAGCAGCACCGGGTCCTCGCGAACCTGCGGATCCTGGGTCAGGCGGCCGACCTTGCAGCCCTTGAGGGCGTCGCGCGGACGCATCAGGTAGGCCTCGATGCGGGCCATCGGGTCGCCCGGGCCGTCGAGCTCGGACGCGGCCGGCAGCAGGTCGGCGACGTTGCGCTCCAGGGCGGCGAGCGCCAGGTCCCGCTTGGTGGGGAAGTGGTGGTACATGCTGCCCTGTCCCACGCCGGATCGTTTGCGCACCTCACGCGGGCTGGTGTCGGCATAGCCGCGCTCCCACATGAGCTCGCTCATCGTGTCGACCAGAAGCTGCCGCGAATCCATAGCGCCAGTGTACATACCAGTAGGTACAGAGTCTCCTTGAGAATGACCGCGGTTCGCGCTGGTGTCACTCGGGTGACTGTGCGGCTCGGTTGAGCAGTAAGGTTCGCTCCCGCTCGTTGCGGGTCAGGGAGGCCGCCCTCTCGAACTCCGCTCTTGCCTCGGCGTGCCGGCCCAGCTTGGCCAGCAGGTCGCCGCGCGTGCTGGGCAACAGGTGGTAGGTCTGCATGGCCGGGAAGGCCATCAGCTGATCCAGCAGCGCCAGGCCCGCCTCCGGACCGAACGCCATGGACTGCGCCACCGCGCGGTTCAGCTCGACCACCGGGGACGGCATCGCCTCGGCCAGGAGCTCGTACAGCCAGGCGATGCTCTCCCAGTCGGTGTCGGAGAAGCGGCGGGCCCGGGCGTGGCAGGCGGTGCTCGACGGCAAGCCCGGCCCGTACGTGCTGCAGGCGGCCATCACCGCCTGC
>NZ_JBFAZH010001630.1:0-1363 GCF_040681735.1 Actinoplanes sp. NPDC051633
CACCCGAAGGACCGGCTCAAGGAGTACGCCGACTCCCCCGAGCACGCCGAGTTCGTCACCCGTGAGCTGGTGCCGCTGCTGGAGAACGACTTCCCGCTCGCCGGCCAGCCGTCGACCCGCTGCCTGCTGGGGTCCAGCTTCGGGGCGGTCGCGTCGTTGTCGATGGCGCGCCGCTACCCCGGCACGTACGGCTCCCTGGCGCTGATGTCCGGCTCGTTCGTGTCCTCACCTCCCGGCGGCGCCCCGCACGGCGGCGGTCCGACGTTCGACCCGGTGGTCAAGTTCGTCGACGACTACCGCCGCCGGCCCACCAAGGTGGCGGACCGGGTGTTCGTCGCCTGCGGCGCCTTCGAGCCGTTGATCGTCCGGCAACCTCCGATGCTGGAGACCTTCCGATCCGTCGGAATGCAGGTGCGATACGTCGAATCGAACGACGGGCACACGTGGGTGAACTGGCGCGACCGGCTGTGCGACGCGCTGTCCTGGGTGCTTCCGCCCGACTGAGCGGCGATCCGGTTGCGCAATTGCGCAACCGGTTCGGGTCCGGCCTTTCTCCACACTGGACGCAGAACCTACGGTGCGGCCATGCATCGCGTCTTGCGCACGGCACCGTGCCTCTCCGTTCTGATCGGGCTGGGGGTCGCCCTCTCCCCGGGCCTGCCGGCGCTGGCCGCCACCCCCGAGGAACTCGACACCCTCATCACCGACTTCTTCGTCCAGACCAACGACGCCTGGTACGGCACCCCGCCGGCGGCGTTCATGGCGGGCCGGCTGAAGGGCGGCTCCGTCTCCCCCGCCGCCCAGCGGATGGCCCAGGTCACCGCCGGGATCGCCCGGGACGCCCAGCGGGACCTCGGGCTGCAGGCCGACCTCGTTACCACGCTCGTCGACAACGTCGAGACCTCGGCCAGCACGAACCGCTACGAGTTCGACTCGAACGTCATCACCAGCCTCGCCTGGAACATCGCCGACCTCGGCGATTCGGTGATGGGCGACGACTTCGAGGTCGTGGTGACCCGATCGGGCACCACCTCCTGGACCATCTCCGGCGTGACCCGGATCAAGCCCCCGCCGGAGAGCGACAACCCGGAGCCTCCGGCGGAGGACCCGGAACCGCCGTCGTGCAAGCCGGGCGAGATCTGCGACCCGGAGACGCTGGGCGCCGGCAAGCCCATCGATCTGAGCAAGGGCCGCGCGAAGGCCCGGCAGGCGCAACTCGCCGCCCGCGGCAAGGAGCCCGTCGGCCGGGAGACCACCGGCCACGGCCCGGACGCGAACCGCTTCGACCCGAACGCGGCCGCCCGCTATGGACTCAGATGGTCGTACGAGGGCGCCTACAACCGTGACCAGTACGGGGATCCGC
>NZ_JBFAZH010001631.1:0-1359 GCF_040681735.1 Actinoplanes sp. NPDC051633
GGCCGCGGCCCAGGCGACCGACTCCTCCATCGACCGCCCGCTCAGCCGGGCCGCGAGGAACCCCGCGTTGAAGCTGTCCCCCGCTCCGGTGGTGTCGACGACGTCCACCGCCCGGCCCGGCGCGCTCACCGAGCCCTCGGGCCACCACGCCCGGGCGCCCCGTGCGCCGTCCTTCATCACCACGGTGGTGCCCGTGCTCAACAGCTTCCCGGCCGCCACGGCCAGGTCCGGCTCGCCGGTCACCGCGCGCAGCTCGGCCGCGTTCGGCAGGAAGACGTCGGTGTGCGCGAGGATCTCGGTGATCGAGTCCCACCGCTGCGTCGGATCCCAGTTGGTGTCCAACGAGGTGGTCAGCCCGGCGCTGCGCGCCCGGGCGAAGACGCCCGCCAGGCCGTGGGCCAGCTGCGGCTGGAGATACAGCGATGCGACGTGCAGGTGGCGTACGCCGGACAGGTGCTCGTCGGTCACGTCGCCGGGCCGCAGAGCCGGAATCGTACCGGGCAGCGTGAGGATCGCCTTGTCGTCCACTTCGGACAGAATGACGCTGATCCCGGTCGGGGTGCCCGGATCCGCCGCCACCTCGCGCAGCTCCACCCCGCGCTCGCGCAGCCAGCCACGGGTCACCTCGCCGAAGACGTCGCCGCCGATCGCGGTGAGCAGCCCGGTGCGCAGGCCGAGCCGCGCGCAGCCGGCCGCGGTGATCGACGCCGAGCCGCCCAGCACGAGATCGGCCGCGGTGAGCAGCTGCTCGACCTGTCCGAAACGCGGCCGCACGTCGCCGCGCAGCAACAGATCAGGGTTGGCGTCACCGACCACCAGAACATCCACGTCCACTCCTCCTCTTGCGCAAACGAACATTCTGGAATGCTCGAATGCCGCGAATTGCCGCTGGCAGGCACCATACGCGCACAAACGGCTGTTGACAGCTGAGCGTTCGATCAGTTGGTATCCATGGCGATGATCCTTACCGTCACGTTGAATCCGGCGCTCGACCTGACCTACGAGGTCGACGCGCTGGTGCCGCACGCCACCCATCGGGTGACCGCGGTGACCGAGCGCCCGGGCGGCAAGGGCCTCAACGTCGCGGCGGTGCTGCACGCGCTGGGCGAGTCGGTGCTGACCACCGGACTGCTCGGCGGCGCGACCGGCGACAAGGTGGCGGATCTGCTGGCCCGCGACGGCATCCCGTCGTCGTTCCGTCCGATCGCGGCGGACACCCGGCGGACCGTCGCGGTGGCCGACGGCTCCGACGCGACCGGGTTCTGGGAGCCGGGGCCCGCGGTCACGGCCGGCGAGTGGCGCGACTTCGTCGCCCACTTCCGCGGGCTGGTGCCCATGGCGAGCGTCGCGGTGCTGTGC
>NZ_JBFAZH010001632.1:0-1355 GCF_040681735.1 Actinoplanes sp. NPDC051633
GCACCCCCGGTCGGGGGGCCGCCCCCCCGCCCTGTTGTACGATGTGGTCGGGGGGGTGGCCCCATCTGTGGGGCGGCCCGCCGTCGGCGTCCCGCGACACGGAAGCGGGCGTGAACTGAGCGCTGGAGGTGGAACCGGCGACCACTTGCGGCAGGGCGAGCAGGCCGGCGGCGAACAGAGCGACGCAGGATCGGAGCATCAGCGATCCCTCCCGGGAACTGTGGATGCCTTCCGTTCGCGTTCCGGGCAGGGCCGGATGGCGATCACTGTGGATAGTGGCGTGCATCACAGATCGATGTGCCAGGTCTCGAGTTCCTGTCGTTGATCCGAATGCCTTCCAGGAACATCGCAGTACGCTCTGCGGCAACCCTGGGGCCAACTCAGCGTCCGAAGAGGAGATCTTGGTGACGGACGACGGTCACGCCGGCGATCTCGTCGGCGCCTACGTGCTGGAGGCGTGCTCGCCCGACGAGATGCGGTCGGTGGCCGAGCACGCGAGCGGGTGCGCGAGCTGCGCGGCGGAGATCGAGGAGGCGCGGCGGGTCACCGAGTGGATCGGCGTCAGCGCGGCCAGCGATCCGTTGCCCGCCCTGCGATCCCGCGTGCTGACCGCGGCCTTGGCGGCCCGCGCGCCGAGCGGGACCGGCGCCGCCGGTGAGGCCGGCCGCCTCGGCGCGATCTACCGCGCGCACGTGCAGGACCTCGACGAGTTGCTCTCCGAGCTGCCCGAGGACGGGTGGCGGCGGCCCACCGGCCGGCACGCTTCGGTCGAAGCGCTGGTGCACCACCTGCGCGGTAACGACGAGTGGGTGGCGACCGCGGCCGGCGTGTTCAGCCGCGTCTCCCCGGCCGACCCGCGCCGGTCCTGGCGCCGGCAGGCCGACGCGATCATCGAGGCCACCGCCCGGCCGGCCGACGAGCTGCTCGATCGCCGGGTCCGGCTGGCCGGGCGCGGGTCGGTGATCCGGCCGATGCGCGACGCGCTGATCCAGCGCGGTTTCGAGACGTGGATCCACGCCGGTGACGTCCGCGACGTGCTCGGCCTGCCGCCGCGGCGGCCGAGCGGCCGGCAGCTGGGCGACATCCTGGACTTCGCGCTCCGACTGCTGCCCACCGCCATGGCCGCCGCCGGGCGCGCCCACCCGGCCAGCGCGATCCGGCTGACGCTCGGTGGCGAGGGCGGCGGCCGCCGGCTGGTGGGCCTCTCCCCGGAGAACCCGGCGGGCGGCGACGTGGTGGCCGAGATCGCGTTTCCCGCCGACCGGTTCTGCCTGCTGTTGGCCGGCCGGCTGAGCACGGACGAGGCCCGGATCGCGGACGAGGCGCGGATCGCCGGCGGCGCTCCGGTCGCCGGC
>NZ_JBFAZH010001633.1:0-1353 GCF_040681735.1 Actinoplanes sp. NPDC051633
GGCCGTCCAGCGGGTGCTTCCCGGCCACGGCCACGACGCCGGTGTCCAGCCGGCCGGCGGCGTGCGGGAGCAGCTGCGCGCGTACCCGGGAATTGGCGCCGTCCGCGCCCACCAGCAGATCGGCGTCCGCGGTCGAGCCGTCGGCGAAGAACGCGGTCACGCGGTCGCCTTCGGTCTTGTAGTGGGTGAACTCCCGGCCGTGGTGGACCACGTCGTCGAGGCCGGTCAGCAGCACCTCGCGCAGCCGGTGACGACTCGCGCCGTAGTGGCGCTCGCCGCCGGTGTTGATCTCCGCGGCGGCCAGGGTCAGCAGCTCGGCGCCCTGATCGGTGCGGAAGCTGAAGCCGTCGGTGTCGCCCGAGACCGTGTCCAGGAACGACTGGAACAGCGGCGGCGGCAGGCAGCCCTGCAGCGCACGGGCGCCGGCCGGGTTGATGTGGATGCGGTAGCCCTGCAGCCAGTCGGTGCGCTGCCGGGTGCGCTCGTAGACGTCGGCCGTGATGCCGGCCCGGATCAGTCCGTGTGCGAGGGCCAGGCCGCCGATGCCGCCCCCGATGATTGCTATACGCATGAATGACACTGTCAGTCGTCTGAGTGAATTTGTCAACCGTTTGTTTGATTGCTAGGGTGTGGGCCGTGCCTGAGCAGCCCAAAGCCCGTCGCGCCCCAGCCGGATCCGAGCGCAAGCGAGATGCGGATCGGAGCCGGGAGCGGATTCTCGACGCGGCGCTGGTGGAGTTCGGTGAGCACGGCTATGCGGGCGCCCGGATCGGTGCGATCGCCCGGCGTGCCGGGGTCAACCAGCAGTTGATCTCGTATTACTTCGGCGGCAAGGAAGGGCTGCACCGGGCGCTGACCGATCGGTGGCGGGCGATGAGCGCACGCCTGTCCCCGCCCGACGCACCGCTGTCCGAGGTGGTCGCGGCGTTCGCACACGTCGGCGAGGCGCAGCGGCACTGGGTGCGGCTGCTGGTGTGGCAGACGCTCGGCGGGCAGCGCGAGGAGGGTGCGGCGGACTTCCGGAAGTCCATGGTCGACGAGCTGCGCCGGCGCCAGGAGGCGGGTGAGATCGGCGCGGACCTGGACCCGGCGTACGTGATGCTGGCGCTGTTCGGTGCCGCGCTGGCGCCGACCCTGCTGGCCGACTACGCCGAGGACTTCACCGGCCTGCCGGCCGACTCCCCCGAGCTCTTCGAGCGGTACCGCGACCAGCTGAGCCGCATCGTCGAGCGGCTCAAGTGACCGGCGCACAGCGAAGTGGGTGCCCGGCACGCCATCCGCGGGGGCGGTGGCCACCAGGGCGTCCACGACTTTCAAGGCGGCCTCGGGGAAGCGGGGCCCGCCCGCCACCCG
>NZ_JBFAZH010001634.1:0-1352 GCF_040681735.1 Actinoplanes sp. NPDC051633
GGAATACCGCCGGGTGGTGCGCGACCTGCTCGGGGATGCCCTTGCCGCCGACGAGTCCGGCCCGAACGATTTGGTAGGCGTCGCGCTTGTACCGTTCGGAGCAGGATGGGCAGACCGATTCGCGGCGGTTGCCGCAGGGTTTGTAGATGACCCCGTCCGGCATGTCGGCAGTGTGCCGTTCGTCGAGGATGCGCCGGGCGGCGAGGTCGATGGTGAGCATGGTTCCGGCCAGCCGGACCGGCCGCGTGCACGCCGACGCCGCCTTGACGTGCGACAGCCAGGCTTCGTAGTCGGGGCGGGCGGCGCGGGCGACGGCTTGCAGCCGCACATCGGTGGAGCGGGCCAGCTCGGCCAGACGTGCTGTCATCGCCCGGCCCGCCCGGTCCGCCAGGTGCGCCAGCGGCGGCAGAGCAGGTGCGCGCCGTAGTCGGCGAGTGCCGCGATGACAAGCTCACCGCACACCCGGCAGGGATACGCCGCGCGTTCCGCCGCAACGGGTGGGCAGGAATGTCTAGCGGCACCCTCCACAAAGGTCTCGTTGCGGATGACGATATGTGTCCGGCACGCCGGGCATTGCCCGGCCACCGGAGCAACACGGCGGCAATCGACCACCACGCCTGCGGAACCGGAGCTGACGGTCCGAGGTTGCTGGCACGCCCCGCCGGGCTCGACAGCGACAACTGTGCGCCGGGTGTCGATGGTGTGCGGTACTGGCGAAGCCGGGCAGGTGTGCATGACGTGGACGAGGTCGACGGTGACACGGCTCATCGGGCACCCCCGCAGATGGGGGTCGGCTCGACGCTGCATGCGCCAGCCGGGGCGGGTGCGGTGAGCGGGGTACGGCGGACCCGGCCGGCGTCGGTGACCCAGGCCCGGACGGCCGGGCGGTGGCGGCGGCAGGCGGACGCGATGCGGTCGGGGTTGCCGACCGGCCCGGCTTCGTAGACGACGACCGCTGGTGCCGGGCAGCCGAGGGCGGCGCAGAGGGTGTCGGCGAACGTGCGGCCCATCAGGTGCTCTTTCCGAGATGGTGAGGTCGGGGTCGGCTCGACGCTGGGGGCCGTACCCGAAGCAGGGGCTTCGGGTACGACGCTCAACGTGGAGACGGTCACCGGGTCGCCTTGATGGGGCGGCCGTTGACGGTCGGGATTGTCGTGGTGGGGCTGTCCGGTCCGAGGTCCAGGACGGCCAGGGCTTGGGCTGCTTGGTCGGAGTTCACCCGCAGGCGGGCGGCGAGTTGTCCAGCGGTGATCGCGGTGCCGTGCTCGGTGCGGTACTGCCGGGCGGTCTCGCGGGCCTTAGCCAGCAAAGCCGGGTCGACGGCGTAGGGCAGGGGCAGCTGTGCAGGCTCC
>NZ_JBFAZH010001635.1:0-1349 GCF_040681735.1 Actinoplanes sp. NPDC051633
GAGGTGCAGCTCGTCGACGAGGCGGGGTCGGTGCGCGACTCGTACCACCAGTCGGTCGGCATCCGCACCGTAGAGGTGCGGGGCACCCAGTTCCTCATCAACGGAGAGCCGTTCTATTTCAAGGGCTTCGGGATGCACGAGGACCACGACGTCATCGGCAAGGCGCACAGCGACGCCCACCTGGTGCACGACTTCGCGCTCCTCGACTGGATCGGTGCGAACTCCTTCCGCACCTCGCACTACCCCTACTCCGAGGACGTCCTGGACTACGCCGACCGCCACGGCATCGTCATCATCGACGAGGTCGCGGCCGTGGGCCTCAACATGGGCCTCGGTGGTGGGATCTTCGGCGGGCAGGGCTACACGACCTTCTCCCCCGACACGATCAACGACACGACGCAGCAGGTCCATGCGCAGGCGATCCGCGAGCTCGTCGCCCGCGACAAGAACCACCCCAGTGTGGTGCTCTGGTCGATCGCGAACGAACCCGAGTCCGACACCGAGGGGGCCGAGGAGTACTTCCGGCCGCTGTTCGACGTGGCCCGCGAAGCCGATCCGACACGTCCCGTCGGTTTCGTGAACGTCATGCTCGCCCCGCACGGCAGCTGCCGCGTCTCCCAGTTCGCCGACGTCCTGATGCTCAACCGCTACTACGGCTGGTACGTCAACACCGGCGACCTGGCCGGCGCCGAGGAGGCCTGGACCCGGGAGATCACCGCGTGGGCCGGGGACGGCAAGCCGATCATCATCACCGAGTACGGCGCGGACACGATGCCGGGCGTGCACTCAGTCAACCCGCAGCCGTGGAGCGAGGAGTACCAGGTCGACTATCTCGACATGAACCACCGGGTGTTCGACGCGTGCGACGCCGTCGTCGGCGAGCAGGTGTGGAACTTCGCCGACTTCGCGACCAAGTCCGGCATCATGCGGGTCGACGGCAACAAGAAAGGCGTGTTCACCCGCGACCGCCGGCCCAAGTCGGCCGCCTTCGCACTGCGCCGCCGCTGGCGCGCCAAGCACTGAGCGGCGGCACCGGCGGCTCGTCACCCCTCCGGCGAGCCGCCGACCGCTGAGGCCGAGCCGCCGAACCGCCGGCGGAGCTCCCGCTTGAGCAGCTTGCCGGACGGGTTCTTGGGCAGCGCCTCGACCAGGTGCACCGACTTGGGCACCTTGTGCGCGGCGAGCCGCTCCCGGGCGAAGGCGATGAGCTGCTCGGGAGTCACCTCGCCGCGGGGGACGACCACGGCGGCGATCGCCTCGATCCAGCGCGGGTCGGGCAGCCCGACGACGGCGACCTCGGCGACCGCCGGGTGGTCGTAGAGGGCGTCCTCGACCTGGCGGGAGGCGAC
>NZ_JBFAZH010001636.1:0-1348 GCF_040681735.1 Actinoplanes sp. NPDC051633
CGTCAATGCCGAGCGAAAGCGAGCCGAAGGGTAGCATTTACGTTAGATAACCCCCTGATATGCTCCGACGCTTTACCGAACGAGTCGGAACCCACACCGCGGGCGACCGTGACGGCGTCCGCGGTGCGGTCCAGCAGAGCCCCCGGGTGGTCGACCCGGGTGTTGACCGGCTCGAGGATCAGCTTCACGCCCGACCCGTCGGTCCGCTGCACCGCGTCGGAGAACACGTCGACGAGCCGGTCGAGGTTCTTGGCCCGCGAGGCTCCCGGGAAGCCCACGCCGGAGCCGAGGACGATCCGCGGGCAGCCGAGCTGGCGGGCGTGCTCGATGCCGCGTTCCAGCCCGTCGAAGAACGGCCCGAGGTCGGTGCCGGGGAGCGTGAAGTTGGTGCGCGGCTCGGCGAGGAGCGAGGTGAGGGAGACTCCGGTGTCGGCCAGCGCCTTGGCGAGCGCGGGCACGTCCTTTCCGGTGGTGCCCCACATCTCGACGGTGTCGAAGCCGGCGGCGGCCGCGGCTCGGACCCGCTGATCGGCGTCCGGGCCGGCCTCCGTGAACAGCAGTTCGATGTTCGGTGACAGCTGGTACATGTCAGGTCCTGTTCTCGAGGGAATCGGTGATGGATCGGCGGATCAGGTCGTGCTGCAGGCGAGCTCGTGCTGCAGGTACCAGCTGTTGAGCATCGCCAGTTCGGCCGGGTTGCCGCCGTGGTCGCTCTCCACCACGACCCAGCCCGGATAGTCGTGCTCGCGCAGCGCCGCGACGAAGGCCTTGACGTCGACCAGGCCGCCCTCGGTGCCGAGCTCGAAGAACCACCGCTCGATCCGCCGCCCGCCGCCGCCACGCAGCATCGTCGTCTCGGCGCCCGGCATCCGGTACTCCTCGCCGGTGTCGGCGTACCGGGTGTCCTTGAGGTGGACGTGGGTGACCCGCGCGGCGTGCCGGCGGTAGAACGCGACCGGGTCGATGCCGCCGATGGTCAGCTCCGCGGTATCCAGTGCGAGGCCGACGTCCGTCGCCGCCAGCAGGTCTTCCAGATCGGCTGACGTGTGCACCGCACCCAGGCAGTCGTAGTGCAGGGAGACGCCGACGCCGGAGGCCGACGCCAGCGCACCGACCCGGCTCCACAGTTCCCCCACATGTTTGATCGCGTCCGCGTCGAGCGGCGGGCCCATCCAGGCCGATCCGGCCGGACGGCAGACCAGCTGCTCGGCGCCGACCGCGGCGAGGAAGTCGATGAACGGCTTGGCCGACTCCACGATCGCGTCGTGGTCCGCCGGGTTCGCGGTGGACCGGAACGCCCAGCCCTCCTCCTCGACGGGCTGTCCCGGATCCCAGAACATGCTCGACA
>NZ_JBFAZH010001637.1:0-1348 GCF_040681735.1 Actinoplanes sp. NPDC051633
CCAGGGCCGGTCCCGACGACACCGTCGCCGCCGAGCTGGAGGCCGCTGCGGTCCGCGCCCAGCGCCGGGGCGGCATCGCCGCCGGGGCCGCCGCGATGGAGCGATCGGCGCACCTCACCAGCGATCCGGTCCTGCGGGGCGAGCGGCTGCTGCGCGCCGCCGAACTTGCCTTCGAGCTCGGTCAGAGCGCAAGCGTGCAACGCCTGCTGGCCCAGGCCGATCGGGTCGGCCTCTCCGAGCGGCAGCGCTGGCGGACGGCGTGGATCAGGGACAGCTTCGACGACGGCCTGCTCGGCCGGACCCAGGCGGCGTGGTCGCTGGCGCAGGTCGCCGAGCGGGCCGCGGCCGACGATCCGGATCTCGCGTTGAACCTGCTCTACGGTGCGGCGCTGCGGTGCTGGTGGACCGAGCCCGGCGTCGAGGCCCGGCGCAGCGTCGTGGCCGCCGCCGGCCGCGTACCGGTCGACGAGGACGACCCTCGGCTGCTGATGGTCCTGGCCTTCGCCTCTCCGATCGACCACGGCGCGGTCGTGCTCGACCGGCTACGGCGACGCACGGTCGACACTGACGGGCGGGCGGCCCGGATGATGGGCAACGCCGCACACGCGGTCGGCGCCTTCGACCTCGCCGCCGGATTTTTCGCCAGTTCGCTGGCCGGCCTGCGGGCGCACGGCCGGCTCGGATTGCTGGCCCGGGCCCTCACGCTGCAGGCGCGCAGCTGCGCCCATCTCGTCGACCTCGCCGTGGCCATGCCCGCCGCCGACGAGGCGTACCGGCTCTCCCGCGACACCTCGCAGCCGGTGGTGGCCGCGACCGCGCTGACCGTCCAGGCGCTGCTCGCCGCCGTTCGCGGGGAACAGGACGACGCCTACCGCCACGCCGCCCGGGCCGAGAAGGCGGCGCTGCCGTCCAACGCCGTGCTGGCCGCCGTGCAGCTCGCCCGCGGTTCGGCCGCGCTCACCGACGGCCGCCACGAGGACGCGCTCGCCGAGCTGCGGCGCATGTACGACCCGGCCGATCCCGCATATCACCAGGCGATCCGATGCCATGCCGTCGGCGACCTCGTGGAGGCGGCGGTTCGCAGCGGGCAGCCCGATGCGGTCACCGGTGTGGTGGCCGAGATGACGGCGGTCGCGCGGCGTACCCCGGCGCCGTCGCTGCACACGGGCCTACGCCATGCGCGCGCCCTGCTGGCCGGCGAGGGGGAGGCGCAGCCGCTGTTCGAGGCGACGCTGCAGGCCGGCCCGGGGACGTGGCCCTTCCCGCGGGCGCGGGCGGAGCTCGCCTACGGGGAATGGCTGCGCCGGCAACGCCGCGTGGCGGAGTCGCGGGCGCACCTGCGGGCGGC
>NZ_JBFAZH010001638.1:0-1346 GCF_040681735.1 Actinoplanes sp. NPDC051633
CCCGGGTTGATCGTCGGGCACCAGGACGCGGCGCCCTACAACGCGGTGGTCGACGGCGGGCGGCTGGTCGGCTTCTGCGACTGGGACATCGCCGGTCCGTCATCGCGCGACTGGGATCTGGCGTTCTCCGCGCTGTCCTGGGTGCCGCTCGCGTCCCCGCGCGACGGCACGCCACCGGGCGCCCACGAGTTGCCGGAGCGGTCCCGCCGGCTGCACCTTCTGCTCGACGCGTACGGCTACGACGGCGACCGGAGGGCCTTCGGGGCGGTGGTGCCGCAGCGGGCCCGGCGGCAGGCCGAGGTGATCCGCAGCATGGCGGGCGAGGGAGACCCGGCGTCAATCGCGCTGCTGCCCATCGCCGAGCTTCTGGAACGGTCCGCGGCCGACGTCCAGGCCCTCCCGGACTCGTTCTGGGTGCGGTGAAGCGCCGCCGCCCCGACGAGCCATTGATCTGGGTGGTGATCCTGGGATACTGCGTCGGACGGCGGCTTCGCCGTGGCGACGGGTTGGGCGCATGGAGTTCAGGATTCTCGGGCCACTCGAGGTGGCCGGCGACGACGGACGGCTGCTCGACCTCGGGCGGCCCAAGCAACGCGCCGTTCTCGGGCTCCTCCTGCTGCACGCCGGGCGGGTCGTGTCCCTCGAGCATCTCGTCGACGAGCTCTGGGGCGAGGAACCGCCCGCCCAGGCCGTGGCCTCCCTGCAGGCGTACGTCTCGCACCTGCGGCGGCTGCTCGCCACGCCCCGCCTGCTGATCAGTCAGGCGCCCGGCTACCGTCTCGACGTCGCACCGGACGATCTGGACGCCGCCCGCTTCGAGAGGCTCGCCGCCGAGGGCCGCCGGCTGCTCGACGCCGGTGAGCCCGGCGCCGCCGACGAGACGCTGGCCCGGGCCCTGTCGCTGTGGCGCGGCGACGTGCTGGCCGACCAGGCGGAGATCGCCCGCGGCGAGCGGACCCGCCTCGAGGAGTTGCGGCTCGGCGCCCTGGAGGACCGGATGGCCGCCGGGCTGGCACTGGGCCGGCCCGCCGCGGTGGTCGCCGACCTCGACCGGCTGGTGGTCGCCCACCCCTATCGGGAGAGCCTGCGCGGGCTGCGGATGCTCGCGCTCTACCGCGCCGGGCGCCAGGCCGAGGCGCTGGGCGCGTACCAGGAGACGCGGGCGCTGCTGAGCGATGAGCTCGGCATCGATCCGGGCCCCGAGCTGGAGCTGCTGCACCAGCGGATCCTCGGCCACGCGTCCGAGTTGGACGGTCCGGCGGAGTCCCGGGCCGTGCCGGTGGCGCCGCCCGAGCCGCGGCCCGACCTGCTGGTGGGCCGCGACGAGCAGCTCGCCGCGCTGCGGC
>NZ_JBFAZH010001639.1:0-1346 GCF_040681735.1 Actinoplanes sp. NPDC051633
GCCGCCGAGCTCGTCGACCTGGGCGCGGCGACGCTACTGCCCGGCCTCGTCGACTCGCACGTCCACCTCGTGTTCGACGCGAGCCCCGACCCGGTCGGGCACCTGGCGGGCGCGGACGACGAAGAGGTGCTCGCGCTGATGCGCGCGAACGCCCGGCTCGCCCTGTCGGCGGGCATCACCACGATTCGCGACCTCGGCGATCGCGACTACCTCTCGCTCCGGCTGCGCGACGAGCTGGCCGGCGATCCGGCCCGCGGGCCGCAGCTGCTGGCCGCGGGCCCTCCGGTGACGACCGAGAACGGGCACTGCTGGTTCCTCGGCGGCGGCGCCACGGACGTGCGCCGCGCGGTGCGGGAGCACGCCGACCGCGGCGTCGACGTGATCAAGGTGATGGCCACCGGCGGCGAGCTGACCCCCGGCTCGGCGTCGCACGTCGCGCAGTTCGGCGCCGGCGAGCTGCGGGCCGCGGTGGACGAGGCGCACCGGCACAATCTGCCGGTGACCGCGCACGCCCACGGCGCGACCGGGATCGCCGACGCGGTCGCCGCCGGCGTGGACATGATCGAACACGGCACGTTCATGACGGCCGACGGCGCCGAGTCCGACCGGGCCGTCATCCGGGCGATCGCCGGCGCCGGCATCCCGGTCGGCCTGACCGTCGCGGTCAAGCCCCAGCCCGGCGTCCTGCCGCCGCCGCGCATCCGCAAGATGATGCCGCTGCTGGTGGCGATCTTCCGCGAGCTGCGGGCGGCCGGCATCCCGCTGGTGTGCAACAGCGACGCCGGCATCGGGCCGGTGAAGCCGTTCGACGCCCTGCCGTACGGTCCGGCGCTGTTCACGGCCCACCTCTGCGACCCGCCGGCCGAGGCGCTGCGGTCGGTGACCTCCCTGGCCGCGCGGGCGTGCGGGCTCGGCGACCGCAAGGGCCGCATCGCGCCGGGGTTCGACGCCGACCTGCTGGCCGTCGCGGGCGACCCGATGACCGACCTGACCGCGCTGACCGCCGTGAGCGCCGTGTTCCGGGCCGGTGTCCGGGTGCACTGAGCAGCGTCGGGGCAGCGTCGGGGCAGCGTCGGGTCCGACCGGGGGCCCAACCTCCGGCGGGCCGGAGGTATTCGTGCCACGATGGGCTCGAGAGTCCGGGTTCGAGTCGCGGGAGTGGCGAGCAGCATGACCGATCACGTTTCCGACAGCGCCGAGTGGCAGGCCGTTCAAGGGCATGCGGAGAAGTTCTCCGCGGTGCACCTGCGAGACCTGTTCGAGAGCGATCCCCGGCGCGGGGAGCGGCTCGCCGCCCAGGTCGCCGACCTCTACGTCGACTACAGCAAGAACCTGGTCACCGACGA
>NZ_JBFAZH010001640.1:0-1343 GCF_040681735.1 Actinoplanes sp. NPDC051633
CAGGAGGCTCTCCAGCCGGCGCAAGGCGGTGTCGAACTCCGCACTGGACACATCGACGGCCTCCAGCTGCTTCATGGCCTGCTCGAGTTCCTTGTGCTCCTCGATGTCGTGCTCGACGGCCTTCTCGCCGTCGGGCAGATGTTTGCGCATGGCCGGGTACACGTACATCTCCTCGGCCACGGCGTGGCGTACCAACTCGCTGATCGCCGTGTCGGTGAGATCGCGCCGGATCATCGGATCACGCACCGACCAGATCTCACTGATCAAGGCGGTGACGTCACGGTGGTCACTGGTCAGGATGTCGATCACGTCTTCACCGCTGTCGCTGGTCATGGGGTCTCCTCGAGGTTGACTGCGGCGCGGATACCCGGCAGACACCCGATTACGCACCCCGATGTCAGGGCATCACCAGACCCGAGTGCGGGACGCGCCCGACTTGAGCTCGCTGAGCGGACCGGCGGGGTGTTCGCGCTCGTCGGTCTTCCGGGAGCCGGCCAGGTCGATCTCCATCACCGCCGGGCTGCCGTCGGGCTCCTCGAAGTCCGCGTCCACGAATCGGACGCGCTCGAGGTCCCTTCCGGAGATCACCGGAACGCGGGCCGCGTCGAACGCCTCCGGCAGCCGCAACTCGACGTAGACGCTGTCGCCCTCGTCGACGACCCCGAACTCCACGTCCGCATCGCCGAGGTCGACGGCGCCCTGCTCCGCCTCGTAGGCACTGGCCCCGGCGGCGTAGACGTTGTCGCGGATGTAGACCGGCTGCGGCACGCCGGCGAACCGCTCATGGTCGCCGCGGGACGGGTCGCCGACCCGGGCGATGTAGTCGGCGAGCGACGCCGGGTGCCCGTTGTATCCGGCGGTGCCGTATCCGACCGCGTCGCGCACCCGTGCGTCCGGCCCGTACGCCTGATCGGGGTCACCACCGAGGAAGACGTTGCCGATGTAGCGGTCGTCGCCTCCGTAGATGGCCGCGTATCCGGCGACCTGGGTGCTGTGCGGCCGGTGATAGGGCGTCGGCCGTTCGACGACCGGCACGAGCGCCAGCGTTCCGCGCACCAGGTTGTTGACGAATGCGCCGCCCTGGCTGAACAGCTCCACCGATGCCGGCGATGCGAACAGATTGTGGTCGACCAGGTGGGGCCCGTGGCTCACCTCGATGAAGAGGTCGCGTTTGTTGTTGTAGTACAGGTTCCGCGTGACCCGGGTGCCCTGCGTCTGCCAATCCAGCCAGGTGCCCAGCGAGCAGTCGTGGATCCGGTTGTGCCGGATGACGACATCGATCGCGGCGTGCAGCTTGATGCCGCCGATCTCGTAGCCGTAGAACTCCCGCTTCAGCGCGATGT
>NZ_JBFAZH010001641.1:0-1341 GCF_040681735.1 Actinoplanes sp. NPDC051633
CTCGCGCAGGAGACCGCGAAGGCGACCGAGGACATCTCCCGCCGGGTGCAGGCCATCCAGGTGGACACCGAGGGGGCGGTCGGCGCCATCGGTGAAATCTCCGCGATCATCGAGCGGATCAACGGCATCCAGCTGACCATCGCCTCGGCCGTCGAGGAACAGACGGCCACCACCCAGGAGATGAACCGCACGATCTCCGGCGCGGCCGCCGGCGCCGGCGACATCGCGAGCACCATCAACGGGGTCTCCGAGGCCGCTCAGCGCACCACCGGCACGGTCGGCGAGACCCGCCGGGCCGCTGACGAGCTCGCCACCACCGCGGCGCAACTGCAGACGCTGGTCACCCGGTTCCGCTATTGACGGCGGCGATCTGCGCGACGGTGTCGGGTAAGCGACAGCCTCGATATTTCTCAATAGATCTTCATCCCGGCTTGCCCGCCCCGACGTACCTCTGCCCGGGGTGGATGGCGGTCGCTGTTCCGTCCTGATCACCGAACGGGGGGCGGCGGCGGATGCGTCCGATGAGTTCCGTGACGGAAGACGTCGCGGCACTGGTGTTTCCCGTCGCCACGGTGCATCAGGAAGCGGAGATCGACGTCGGCGTGCTGACGGTGCTTCCCGGGCTGCTCGAGGTGCCGGACACCGTTCTGGTGGTGTGTGGCAGACCGGGAGTCGACACCTCGCCGATCGTCCGCGACCTGCTGGGCGGCATGCCGCTGAGCTACCTTCGGGCGCCGGCCCGGTTCCACTTCGCGGCCACGCCCGGGCCGGCCGACGATCTGCGCCTGCCCGGCGCGTCGTCCACCGTGGCCGACATCGGTCTGCCGCATCCGCGGCTGCGCGACGGGCTGATCGTCATCAACCTCCCGAGCGTGGAGGTGGCGTCCGCCGATACCCGCGCGATTCTCGACCAAGCCGACGTCGTGCTCGTGGTGGTGCCCGCGGAAGCGACCTTGACGGCCGCCGATGCCCAGCTCATGCAGTGGGTGGCCGAGCGAGTGGCCGAGCCGCCGATCGTCGTGGTCGGCACCCGGCGGCGCGTGAGCGCATCGGTGACGGCAGCGATCCGCGAGCAGGCCGCGGCTCTCGCCGGGCCGGCGTCGCGGTCGCTCGTGCTCGACGGCGCCGGACCCGTGGAACAGGTCATCAGCGATGTGGCCGAGCGTCGCCGCTCCACCCGGTTCGCCACCGGGCTGGCATCGGCGATGAGCTTGACCCACGTCACCGGCGCCGCGTTGGTCGCCACGGTGAACGCCTTCGAGCTGCAGCGCAAGCGGGCCCACGACCGGATCACCGCCCTGAGCGCAAGCGTCGAGGAAGGCGAGCGGACCGTTGTCGAGG
>NZ_JBFAZH010001642.1:0-1340 GCF_040681735.1 Actinoplanes sp. NPDC051633
AGCCGCAGGTGCTGATCGATCGAGGAGGCGACCGTGGTGTACGACTTGCTGCTGTCGGCCAGCTCCTTGGTCGCCTCGGTCAGACCGGTGACGCCCTGTGCCATGGCCTCCGCGCTGGTCCGATAGGCGAGCTGGTCCGATCGGTATTCCTCGAGCGACTCGTGGAATCCCTTGAACAGCGGCGACAGCTGCTGGTCGAGCAGCCGCTGGTTGGCCTCCACGGCCTGCTGCAGGACGGCGGTGGCCTCGGTGGTCGTCCGGCCGATGAACTGCTCGTTGTCCGCCCGCACGGCCACCACCGTGTCCTGGATCTCCTGCGCCAGGGCCGCGATCAGCTCGCGGCCCTGCTGGTGAAGTTCCTGCACGGCCTGTTCGGCCGACGCGGTGATGCGGTTGTTCTCCTGGGCGAGGCGACTGGTCTCGGCGACGGCCTCGGCCAGGAGATCTCGGGTACGCCCTTCCACGTCGGCGATCATCTGTTGTGTCTCGCTGAGCACCCGTTGCGCGGCCTCGGCCCACTCCCGAGCCGTGTCCGGCGGCCGGACGTTGCTGGTCTGCACGGCCAGCGCGAGGGTTTCCATGGCGTCGTCCACCTTGGTCGACACCGCGGCCACGGCGGCATTCGCCTGGCCCTCCAGGCTGTGTGCTCGCACCGTCAGCAAGAGCACGACAAAGAGGAGTGCGAACGCGATCAGCGCCGTCTCGGCGAAGGTCGGGATCGTCGATCCGCGGAAGCGTTGCTGCCAGAGCACGAGGAACGGCTCAGTGGACAACTTGGGGTTGGCCTCGAGCAATTCTTGGTAGCACCAGCTGGCCCAGCCGAGGAAACACCAGGTGGCGATCAGGGGCAGGAGGGCGACGGCGTTGCGCCACCCGACGACGCGGCGGACGGCCCGGTGCTCGATGGCGGTCAGCTCGTTGAGGGGCTGCTCGCCGGCGCCGATCCGTTCCAGGGCCGGGAAATCGCGGCGCGCGGCGGCCTGGTCGATCGCCATGAGCCGGACGGCATCATTGTCGGCGCCCCGGCTGGTCAACTCGGCGTGCGCGGCGGCCAGCTTGTCGGCCGCCTCCGCGCCGTGCGGGCCGAGCAACCGCACCTGCTCGAACGGCAGGTCCGCGCGGACCTTCTGTCGGGGGGCGTAGACCATCGATGTCTCCTGTAGCCGGATGAAGTAACGATTCTCGGGAAGGCGTCATTGCTCGTTCTCCGCCGCTTGGAGATCGCCTTCAAGATCGGTGATCTCGTCGTGGTCGGGCGGCGACTGGCGGCGTGCCAGGGCGAGGGCACGCCGCAGCAGCGGAACGGCGTCGGCCGAACGCCCATGCAGGCGGTAGCTCTC
>NZ_JBFAZH010001643.1:0-1332 GCF_040681735.1 Actinoplanes sp. NPDC051633
CCCTGGATCAGGGACGAGGCGCAGTTACCCACACCGACGATGGCGACGCGGACGGAGCCCATCGCGATTGCCTCCTTGGTCACGGCCGGTCCTCATGCGGAGCCGGATCTGCGGGGGGTGGTGCCTCCCCGGACGGGGATCGGCCGGAGCGCTCGTTCGTGATGAGCTCCTCCAGCCAGCGGACCTCGCGCTCGCAGGCGTCCAGTCCGTGTCGTTGCAGTTCGAGGGTGTAGGCGTCGAGCCGGTCACTGGCCCGCGCGAGCACGTCACGCAGGCCTTCTCGACGTTCCTCGATCCGGCGGCGGCGGCCCTCGAGAATCCGCAGCCGCGTGGCCCGGTCGGTCCGGGCGAAGAAGGCGAAGTGCACGCCGAAGCCGGCGTCGTCGTACGTCTCGGGGCCGGCCTGGGCGAGCAGGTCGGCGAACCGTTCCTTGCCCTCCGCGGTGATCTTGTAGACCACCCTGCCGCGTCGACTGGTCAGGGGCGGCACCTCGGACTCCGACGAGCTGTCCGCGGAGGTGATCCACCCGGCGGTTTGCAGCCGCTTCAGCGTGGGATACAGGGTGCCGTAGCTGATCGCCGCGCGGATGGTGCCGAGTTTGGTGGCGAGTTCCTTGCGGAGCTCGTACCCGTGCATGGGGGCCTCTTGCAGGAGGCCCAGGACGGCCAGCTCGAGCATCAGCCACCCCTCTCCGATGTATCGGGCCGATACATCGCAACCGTAGTTCGACACTCAGGCTGCCGCAAGCCGGTCATGTGACCGCAACTGCCGCGCCACGCTGTGTGATGACGGTCGCCGTAGCGGGGTCGACCGCGTACTCTCTTTGCCGTGCGGACGCAGCGTCAGGTGGTCGACTACTCGCTACAGAAGCGAGCGTTGCTGCGTGAGCTGCGCAATGGGCAGGTCGGGGCGCTCGAGGTCTGCGATGCCTCGCCCTACTTGAAGAACGCTGCCCGGTTCCACGGCGAGCCGACCGAGGACCGCTGCCCGGTCTGCCGCCGCGACAACCTCACCCTCGTGCACTACATCTACGGCGACGAGCTCAAGCAGTCCGCCGGACAGGCCCGCAAGCTCGCGGAGTTGCCCGTCCTCGCGATGACGCTGCGTGAGTTTCAGGTGTTCGTCGTCGAGGTCTGCCAGTCCTGCGCATGGAACCACCTGATCCAGCAGTACCTGCTGGGGCGGGACGCGCTGAACGCCGACGAACTTGACCGGGACGCCGCGGTGGCGGTTTCCTCCTCGGGCCGCCACCGCGTGACAGGGTGGTGGTGACATCTGTGGGTGGGACGTCGATGTACCATTCCCCTCTGGCTAAAGTGGTCACGCTTGCG
>NZ_JBFAZH010001644.1:0-1332 GCF_040681735.1 Actinoplanes sp. NPDC051633
AACATATGCACGTTTTATTGTGTGTTGAAAATGCTTATTTCAGAAAAAAAGAGAATTATATAACGCAAGAAGAGTGGATCAATTTATGGATCCACCGTCACCGGGTGGACGGCGGAGCGGGCGGCGAGGTCCGTCAGTTCGGTCGTGGCGGTCCGCGCGCCGGCGACGACGGTGACGCCCTCGCCGGCCAGCGCGCGGGTGATCGCGAAGCCGATGCCCTTGCTGGCGCCGGTGACGACCGCGGTCTTGCCGTTCAGATGCAGGTCCATGGCGTCAGAGGGCGTGTTGCTTCAGCCACGACAGGGCGGCGTCCGCGACCTCGCGCCAGCCGTGGTCGATGGTCAGCGAGTGGGCCCGGTCGTCGAACGCCACGATGTCGGTGACGGCGTCGGAATGCCGGTACTGCTTGAGCGTGGCGCGGGTGATCGACTCGGGCACGGTGTGGTCGCGGCCGCCCATCATCAGCAGCAGCGGGCCGCGCAGCTCGTTGGCGGTGTCGACCTTCGCCGGCGAGTGCGGGTCGAAGTTAGCGGCGGCGGCTTCGAACAGCGGCTTGCCCGGCGCGGGGATCGCCCACCGCTGGTAGAGCTCGTCGGACTCCTGCTCGGTGATCGCGTTGCCGAAGGCGTACCGGAACTGCTCGGCCGTGAGCGACACCGCCCGGTGCCGGTTGGCCGGGTTCTTGAAGACGGGAAAGGTGACGCGTAGCGAGGACAGCGGAAGCGGCAGCACGCCCTTGATCTGCGCGGCGTCGATCGCCACGGCCGCCGCGGCGAGGTCCTGGCCGAGCAGCTTCTGCGCGATCATGCCGCCGAAGGAGTGCCCGACGAGGATCGGTTTGGTGTCCAGGCCGCTGATGATCTTCGCGTAGTGGGTGACCACGTCGTCGATCCCGTGGTCGGCGATGCGGCCGGGGTCGGCGCGGGATCCTTCGACGGTGTCCGGCTCGCCCGGCCAGCCGGGCGCCGAGGTCTGATAGCCGGCTTCCTGGAAGAGGTCCGACCAGTTCCCCCACGAGGAGGCGTGCAGCCACAGTCCGTGGATGAAGAGCACAGGGGTACGGCCGTCAGTGTTTGCCATGGCCGAAACTTAGGCGGCGACGGCAGCGCTTCGCTTGCGTCATGTGACGGTATCGCGCAGCTCGGCGCGGGAGGTGACGCCGAGCTTCGGGAAGATCCGATGCAGGTGTGAGCTGATGGTCCGGTGTGACAGGTACAGGCGCTGGCCGATCTCCCGGTTGGTGAGCCCGGCGGCAGCCATCTGCGCGATCTGCAACTCCTGCGGGGTGAGACAGTCGCGCGCGTCGGGCGTCCGGCGGCGGCTCGTCTCGCC
>NZ_JBFAZH010001645.1:0-1331 GCF_040681735.1 Actinoplanes sp. NPDC051633
GCTGCCGTCGGTGCTGGTCGCGGTCGGCTTCTCGATCTCCTGTGCCGGGTTCGTGGCGGTCAACCACGGCCTGACCGAGGCACACTTCACCTTCTTCGTGGCGGTGGCCGCGCTCGCCCTCTACCGCGACTGGGCGCCGTTCGGCGCGTTCCTGATCGTCACCGTGCTGCACCACGCGGTCTCCGGCGGCCTCTTCAGCGATCGCACGTTCGACCACCACCAGGCCATGGAGCACCCGCTGCTGTGGGCGCTGCTGCATGGGCTGGCGGTGCTCGCCGCCGCCGCCTTCCAGGTGATCGCGTGGAAGCTCACCGAGCTCGAGGAGCGCCGCGCCCAGGAGAACCTGGACGAGAGCGAGGCGCAGCTCAACATGGCGTTCGACGAGACGCCCGTGCCGATGGCGATGTTCTCCCCCGACGGCCTGATTCTGCGCACCAACGCGGCGTACCACGCATGGATGCGCGTGCCACGGCCGCTGCCGCCCGGGTTCTCGGTCTCCGACCTGCCGCTCGACCGGATGCCGGGCGACGAGCAGGACCTCTTCAGCGACCTGCTGGCCGACGGCGACGCGGTCACCGTCACCCGCTCGTACCGGCGGCGCGACGACGGCTCGATCATGCACATCGAGATCCACAGCAACGGGCTCTTCGACGCCGACGGCCGGCTCCGGATGATCTTCGTGCACTGCGTCGACGTCACCGCGCAGCACGAGCACCGGGCCGAGCTGCAGCGGCAGGTCCGGATCGATCCGCTCACCGGGCTGCTCTCCCGCGCCGCCTTCGACGCCGACCTGACCGCACTGCTGGACACCTCGGCCGCCCCGGCCGGCGTGCTCTACCTCGACGTCGACCGGTTCAAGGCGATCAACGACGGCTCCGGGCACGGCGCCGGCGACGATGTCCTGCGGGCGGTCGCCGACCGGCTGCGCGCGGTGGCGCCGACCGGCTCGCTGATCGCCCGGTTCGGTGGCGACGAGTTCGTGGTCGCGCTGTCCGGCACGATCGAGCGGGCCTGGGCCGCGGGCCGGGCCGTGCTGGACGCCTTCACGGTCCCGCTGCCGCTGCCCGGCGCCGGCTCGTCGACCCGGATCTCGGTCAGCGTCGGCGTGGCCGTCGCCGACGGTCCGGGCCGGGCCGAGCACGGCGTCCTGGCCGCGGACACCGCGATGTACGCCGCCAAGAAGGCCGGCGGCAACCGGGCCGAGGTCTTCAGCGACACGATGCGGGTGGCCGTGCAGCAGCGGATCACCGCCGAGGCGCAGCTCCGCGAGGCGCTCGACGGCGACCGCGAGCAGAACCTGCCCGTCTGGTTCCAGCCGATCGCGTCCTCGG
>NZ_JBFAZH010001646.1:0-1330 GCF_040681735.1 Actinoplanes sp. NPDC051633
GGCGATCCACGCCGCGGCCGAGCAGGCCGGGGCCGAGTTGGAGAAGGCCGAGGCCCAGGGCGACCTCACCGACACCGGCGCGCCGCTGGCCGATCTCGAGGCCAAGGACGACGAGCCGGACGAGAACGACGAGGCCGGCGACGAGTTCGTTGGCGAGGCGTCGGCGACCGGCGAGCACCGCGAACGGCCCGCCGGGTGAGCCGGCTGGTCGACGCGTACGACCTGGTCATTTTCGACCTGGACGGCGTCGTCTACCTCATCGACCGGCCCATCCCGGGCGCGGCGGAGGCCGTCGAGCGTCTGCGCGCGGACGGGACGGCCGTGGCGTACGCGACGAACAACGCCTCTCGCCGCGCCGCCGAGGTCGCCGACCTGCTGACCGGCATGGGCGTGCCCGCCCGGCCGGACGAGGTGCTGACGTCGGCCGGCGCGTCCGCGACGCTGCTCGCGCGGGAGCTGCCGGCTGGCGCGCCGGTGCTGGTGGTCGGGGCGGACGCCCTGCGCGACGAGGTGCGCGATGCCGGGCTGACGCCGGTGGAGACCTTCGAGGACAAGCCGGCCGCGGTCGTGCAGGGCTATGGCGCGGACGTCGGCTGGCGCATCCTCGCCGAGGCCGCGCTGTGGGTGCGGGCCGGCGCGCGCTGGGTCGCCACGAACACCGACCGCACGCTGCCGAGCCCGCGCGGCCCGCTGCCGGGCAACGGTTCGCTGGTGGCGGTGCTGCGGACGGCGCTCAACCGGGACCCCGACGTCGTGGTCGGCAAACCGCAGCCGGCGCTCTTCACCACCGCGGCGTCGCAGTCCGGCGCCAAGCGTCCACTGACCGTGGGCGACCGCCTCGACACCGACATCGAGGGCGCGGTCACCGCGGGCATGGACAGCCTGCTGGTGCTGACCGGTGTGAGCGGCCCGGCGGACCTGCTGGCCGCACCGCCGGAGCGCCGGCCGACCTACGTGGCGGCGGACGTGTCGGGCCTGTTCGAGGAGCCGGTCCCGCTGGAGCCGGCCACCGAGCGCGGCGGCTGGCGTCTCACCGGCGACGGCGCGTTGGACGGCGCGGGGGAGCCGGTCGACGCGGGTGAAAAACCAGTAGATCTTTCTAAAAAGGAAATCGAAGAAATCGAAAATGAGTTGGAAAAAAAATAATATAAAGTTTTAGCGCAACATTCACCATATAGAAATTTTTAGTCTAGAATTCCAGTTATATGTGATGGTTGCAAAACAATTTTATAGTCAATGACTAAGTTGAAGATATATTTCTATATCTTTCATGGCATTTTACCTTTTTGAAGTAGGAATAGAATTCGCTATGAATTCTTTATCCCACTTC
>NZ_JBFAZH010001647.1:0-1329 GCF_040681735.1 Actinoplanes sp. NPDC051633
CAGGTCGGCGGCGGCCCGCGCCACGACCTCCGGCTGGCCGGCCGAGCCGTCGCCGTCGCCGTCGCCGTCGCCGTCGCCGTCGCCGTCGGCCAGGGTGTCGTCGCTGAACAGCACCATCGGGATCGGCGTCCCCTCCACCGACTGGCTGAGGATCATGCGTCTGAGGTGGGTGGAGCCCGTCTCCGGGTTGTGCTCGCTCGGCACCTGGCATTCTCCCGCCTGAGTAGGGTGGTCAAGTGTCTCTTGCCACCGTGATCAGCCAATACCGTACGGTCTTGGCCCGCTTCGGCCGGCTCACCGAATTCGACATCTCATCGCTGGACCGGCTGGGCATTCCTGTGACGAGTTGCTCGCTGGCCGTCGACGGCAGGTTCCGGCACCACGGCAACGGCTACGGTGCGACGCCGGAGGAGGCGTCGGTGAGCGGTCTCGGGGAGCTCGCCGAGGTCGTGCTGTCCGCGGTGGGCGTGGAGGAACGGCACGCGGCGGCCCGGCCCGGGTCGTACGCCGAGCTGGTGGCCGCCGAGGGCCGCGACCGGGTGGTCGACCCGCGCCGGCTCGGGTTGCCGGCCGGCTCGCCGTACGACGACGCGATGCCCCTGCTCTGGCTGCCGATGACCCGGTGGGCGACCGGTGAAACGGTGTGGCTGCCGGAGGATTTCGTGGCCAGTGAGCCGGGCCAGGTGCGCGGGTCGCAGCGGTTGATCACGCCGATCTCCAACGGGCGGGGCGCCGGGCTCGACGAGCAGCGGGCGCTCACCCACGGGCTGCTCGAGCTGCTGCAGCGGCACACCAACGGGCTGCGCTTCCGGGCCCTGGACCGCCGATCGCCGGTGATCGCACCCGAGACCCTGCCGGAGTCGGTGCGGGCGTTGATGAGCCGGCTCGCGGCACACGGCGTCCGGCCGGTGATGAAACACGCGGCGACCGCGTACGGGGTGTGCTCGACCCACGTCATGGGTGTCGACCCGGACCCGGGCGCCGGCATCCGGGTGACGGCCGGCGGGGAGGCGGCGCACCCGTCGGCCGAGGTCAGCCTCACCAAGGCTCTGCTCGAGTACGCCAACTCGCGGACCCGCAAGGCGTTCTTCTTCGGCGATCGGACGGCCGCGCGGGCGGCTGCCCCGGCGGAGTACTGGGAGCAGCTCGGCCCGGTCGGGCACGGTGAGCCGCGGGCCTACGAGGAGATGACCGCCTGGGCCGGCCTGAGCCAGGAGAAGCTGCGGGACCTCACCGCCCCGGACGAGTCCCGCACCGTCGCGTACCCCGAGGTGGCCGGCACGGGCACCGTGGCGGGCACTGGCGACGGCACTGGGGCGCTGCTGGATC
>NZ_JBFAZH010001648.1:0-1329 GCF_040681735.1 Actinoplanes sp. NPDC051633
CGGCCATCGACGCGCCGGAGTCGCTGCGCACCCCGGCATTCGTGACGCTGACCAGGGTCCGGGCGCGGCGCGGCGAACCGAGGGCCGTCGAGCTCGCGATCGAGGGCTGGACGTTGGCCGACGCGCTCGGCGAACTGCAGCGGACCGGGCCGGCGGCCGCGGCCCGGGCCGAGGCCGCCTGGCTGCACGGCGGCGATCCGGGGGCGGTGGTCGCGCTCGAGAACACCTACGCCGAGGCGTGCCGGCTGGGCGTCGCCCCGGTCCGCGACGAGTTGACGTTGTGGATGACCCGGTTCGGCCGGCCCGTGCAGTCCGGGCAGTCCGACGCCGGGGAATCTCCGTACACGTTGCAGGCGGCCGGACGCTGGCGGGAGGCCGCGATGGCCTGGCAGGCCGCGGGGTGCCCGTACGAGTACGCCGCCGCGCTGGCCGACAGCTCCGAGCCGGCGGACCTGCTGACGGCACTGGCCGCGCTGGACGCGCTCGGCGCCGAACCGCTCGCCCGGCGCGTCCGCACCAAGCTGCGCGAGGCCGGCGTCGCCCGGATCCCCCGCGGTCCCGTGGAGGGCACCCGGCTGAACCCGGCCGGGTTGACGAGCCGCCAGCTCGAGGTGCTGCGGCTGCTCGGGCAGAGCTTGACCAACGCCGAGATCGCCGAGCGTCTGGTGTTGTCCGTGCGGACGGTCGACGCCCACGTTTCGGCCGTACTCGCCAAGCTGGGCCTGCACAGCCGGCGCGAGGTCGCCGCCCGGGCTGCGGAGCTGGGCGTCACAACCGGCGAGAAATAGGTAGTCGCCGCGCCGGCCTACGTTGCTTCTGCCGATTCTCGGCGGCCGGGCGCACGCGTACATCTTCAGGGGTCCAAATCTGAGGAGGACGCGCATGGCGATCGACGAGAACAAGCTGATGGACTTCCTGAACCGCTTCGTGAGCGATCTGGGCGCCACGGCCGCGGCCGGGAGCGTCGTGATCGGCGACCGGCTCGGCCTGTACCGGGCGCTGGCTGAGCGGCCCCAACGCCCGGCGGAACTGGCCGCCCGCACCGGCACCGCTCCCCGATACGTCGAGGAGTGGCTGCGCGGGCAGGCGGCCGGCGGGTACGTGCAGTACCAGCCGGCGGACGACACGTACTGGATGACCGAGGAGCAGGCGTTCGCGCTCACCGACCCCGAGGGCCCGGTGTACGCCCCCGGCGCGTTCCAGCTGGTGCTGGGCGCGCTGCGGGCCGAGCCGCAGATCAGCGACGCCTTCCGCACCGGGGAGGGCCTCGGCTGGCACCAGCACGACCAGGGTGTCTTCACCGGGTGCGAGCGGTTCTTCCGGCCGGGC
>NZ_JBFAZH010001649.1:0-1328 GCF_040681735.1 Actinoplanes sp. NPDC051633
GCTTGGCGCGCCTGGTGGGCACGGGAAGTGGTAGCTCACCCACGTGTCGGGGCCTCGGAAAGGTGGCTGGGCTACCACTGTGGGCTTGGCGCGCCTGGTGGGCACGGGAAGTGGTAGCTCACCCACGTGTCGGGGCCTCGGAAAGGTGGCTGGGCTACCACTGTGGGCTTGGCGCGCCCGGTGGGCACGGGAAGTGGTAGCTCAGACGGGTATCCAGGCCTCGGATAGCCCGCTGAGCTGCCACTTTTCGCTTGCGGCGCCGGTTGAGACCGGAAGTGGTAGCTCAGGAGGCCATCCAAGACGCCGATGGCCTGCTGGGCTACCACTGGTCAGTGGCTGTTTTGCGGGCCAGGGACTCTAGGTGGTCGGCTACCTCGGCGGGTGGGAGGCGGGTGTCTATGACCGCTGTGGCCGTGGCTCTGAGGCGTGGCTCGACTGCGGCCGTGTCGGTGGCTATGCGGTGGCGGTCCTCGCTGGTGGCGCCGAACGGGTTGCTGGATCTGCCGGCCGCCCGGGACAACAGGAGCTCCAGCGGGGCGGTCAGCAGGGCGACCGCGTCGAAGCGTGGGTAGAACAAGCCCTGGTTGGGGACGCAGCCGGCCAGGAAGAGCGCGCCCTCCCGGTGATCGTCGAGCAGCTCGGAGATGCGCGACTCGATCCACATCTGGCCGTCGGGCGTCTCCGCCGCGTAGCCCGCATAGTCCGTGTCGACCGTGCGGTGGCCGCGGCGCCCCAGCTCGGCCAGGGCCGTGGACTTGCCGGCGCCGGACATGCCCGTCACCAGAACCACCGCCCTCACGGCAGCGGGGCGAACGAGCCGTCGGCGGACGACGGCAGCGGGAACACCGACACCACCGCCGCCCGGGGGATCGGGCCGTAGACGTGCGGGAACTGGCGGCCGTCGGCATGCGGGGGATCGCCGTCCTCCCAGACCGCCGGGGACGGCAGCCTCGCCTCGTCGATCTCCAGCACCACGATGTCGTCGCGGCCGGCGACCCGCAGCGTCGCCGACTCGTGCACCCAATCCCGGGGCGAGCAGTGGATGAAGCCCTGCGTCCGCAAGCTGTCCGCCTCGTACACCGCACCCGCCGACTCCCAGTCGGCCCGCGGGCAGAAGTGGTAGATCATCCCTTCTCCAGGAACTCGGCGCGCTCCTCGTCGACCAGCGCGGCCACCGAGGCCGCCAGCGCCGGGTGCCGCGACAGCGTGGCGTCGTCGCGGATGATCGCGACGGCCTCGGCGCGGGCGTCGGTGTTCGGGAGTCATATAACAATTTTTATCGCATAAATAGGAATCCCATTTGACACTGTCAAATCAATAATTTGCAC
>NZ_JBFAZH010001650.1:0-1325 GCF_040681735.1 Actinoplanes sp. NPDC051633
GCTGAACAGCGCCATCGAGAACCGGATCAGCGACTACCGCGGCTACCTCCTCAACGGCCGTCAGGAGTACCTGGACCTGACCAACGCCGACCGCGCCCGCTTCCTCGACCAGGTGGCCGCGCTCCGCGGCAGGCTCACCGACCCGGTCCAACTCAAACTGCTCCAGGAGGTGTCGTCCGCCGAGGAGGCACATGCCGCCGCCTTGGCCCCGGTGATCCAGCGCCGTGGGCAGATCAAGTCCCTGAGCGACGTCTCGCAGCTCAACGGCAGCCTGGTGACGCCGGTCCGGGAGAAGCTCGAGAAGTCGATCGCCACCCTGATCGAACGCGTCCGCGCCGACGTCGAGACCGCCCGGCGGTCCTCGTCCCGGAGCGCCAGCGTGGCGATCGTCGTGATCGTCGTGCTGGGGCTGCTCGCGATGGCGTCGGGCACCCTGATCGCGGTCCGGCTCAGCCGCGATCTGCGGCGCGAGGTGGGCACCGCCGTGGGGCACATCCAGAGCTCGTCGGCGCAGCTCGAGGCGGCCGCGGCGCAGCAGGAGAGCGGCGGCCGCGACCAGGCCAGCGCGATGAACGAGATCACCACGACGATCAGCGAGCTGCTCATCACCTCGCGGCAGATCGCCGACAACGCCAAGCGGGTGTCGCAGATCGCCGAGGACACCGCGACCGCCGCCGAGGCCGGCGACTCCACGATCGACCAGACACGGCAGTCGATCCAGGCGATCCGTACCCAGGTCGATCTGATCGTGCAGCACATGCTGTCGCTCGGTGAGAAGTCGCAGCAGATCGGCGTGGTCGTCGACCTGGTGTCCGAGCTGGCCGAGCAGACCAACATCCTGGCCATCAACGCGACCATCGAGGCCAGCGGTGCCGGCGAGTGGGGCCGCCGGTTCGCCGTCGTCGCCGAGGAGATCCGCAAGCTGGCCGACCGCACCGCCGGGTCGGCCAAGGAGATCCGCGCGCTGATCGACGACGTCCGCGGTGCGGTCAACACGACCGTGATGGCCACGGAGATCGGCGCGAAGAGCGTGGACGCGGGCAGCCGCCAGTTCGACGACGCGACCAGCTCGTTCCGGCGGATCGCCCAGCTGGTGGCGACCACCAACGACGCCACCCGCGAGATCGAGCTGTCCACCAAGCAGCAGACCACGGCGGTCGAGCAGGTCAACGTCGCGGCGTCCGACACCGCGCGGGTGACCCGGGAGACCGAGGCCAGCGCGACGCAGACCAAGCAGACCGCCTCCCACCTCTCCAGCCTGTCCAGCGATCTGCTGGATCTGGTCGGCACCGGCCGGCGTTGACGGGCCGGCGCTGATGGGCTCG
>NZ_JBFAZH010001651.1:0-1323 GCF_040681735.1 Actinoplanes sp. NPDC051633
ACCGGATCCCGCCGGGCGGCGAGCACGGATCGGATGCCTCTATCTGCCGCCGCGGCGGGCAGATAGAGGTGGGCGGTGCGCACGCCGAGTGCGTAGGCGACTACTTGCAGTCCATCCAGGACCAGATGCGGACGGTACGCGAGCAGCAGCCGATCCTTGCCACTGGCCGGCTCGCCCTCGGCGCCGTTCGCGATCACCACCGCGGTCCCGCCCGCCGACGCGACGGCGTCCAGCTTGCGCCAGGCCGGGAACCCGGCGCCGCCGCGACCGGTGAGCCCGGCCTCGCGCAGCAACCCGATCAGCCCGGCGGCGGTGAACCGCGGGACCGGCCCGCCGGTCTGCTCCGCCAGCAGACGGGCGGTCGTCGTGGTCGCGAGGTTCATCGCGGTGCTCCTTCCAAGGCGCTCGCGCTTCTTTCCGCGGCGCTCGCGCTGACCCGGCGTTCGACTCGCTGTGGGAACCGGGCGAAGCCCGGGGAGAGCCGCCACGCGACCGCGGCCAGGACCATGCCGACGCAGGCGGCGACGACGGTCCACATCCACCAGGTGCGGCCGTCGGTGCCGGTCTGGACACCGTGCAGCACGGCGAGCGGCCAGCACAGGTAGGCGAGCCGGTGCACGATGCGCCACACCCGGGCGCCGATCCGCTTGCGCAGCAGGCTGGTCACCACGATCGCCACGATCAGGTCGATGGCCAGCGTGCCCAGGCCGAGCCAGATCGGGCGGTACCGGCCCGCGAACGGCAGCACGAGGTCGACGAGGCGAAGCTGAGCGTAGGGGTCGAAGTAGAGGCCGAGCACGTGCCCGGCGAGCAGCACCATCGCCAGCAGGGCCGCGTTGCGGTGCAACAGGCTGACCGCGAAGCGCGGCAGGCCGAAGGCGGGCCGGCCCGAGCGGGCGCCGACGCCGAGGGCCACCACGATGCTGATCAGCACGAGCGTGACGACGCCGCTGCCGCGCCCGAAGAACCAGAGCGCATCGGTCACGACGGCCACCCACTCGTGCGGACGATGTCGAGGCCGGGCGTCACCAGCCGCGCCGGCACCTGGTGAAGCAGCTCGAGGGCGGTCCGGCCGCGGACCATCGCGGCGGTGCTGAGCGTGTTGGCGTCCAGGCAGGAGTTCGCCGCCACGGACACCGTGCGCCAGACCGGCTCCGCGGGCCGGCCGGTGCGCGGGTCCACGATGTGGTGCAGCAGGCGGCCGGGTCCCCAGCGGCGCGCGGCGGTGCTCGACGTGGCCAGGGCGGCGCCGGCCGGCAGCCGGACGACGCACCGCGGATCACCCGGCCGGTCCTGCACCAGCACCCGCCATGCTGTGCCGCC
>NZ_JBFAZH010001652.1:0-1320 GCF_040681735.1 Actinoplanes sp. NPDC051633
CCAACGGCGCCGACATGAGCTTCCGGGCCGCGGTCGAGGCGACCGGCGTGTTCGCCGCGATCGGGGCGGTGAGCGGCGGATTCGGTGGTCCCCGGGTGGAGGCCGCCGACTACGAGCCGAAGAAGCCGGTCTCCGTGCTGACCATCATCGGCGCCCAGGACCAGTACTACGAGATCTTCCAGGCCGGCCTGACCAAGTGGCGTGAGCGGCTGACGTGCGAACCCGTCAAGACCCCTCCGACCGGCTCCAAGACGGTCAAGCGGTCCAGCGCCCGCTGTGCGGACGGGTCGGATCTCGAGGTGTACGTCGTCACCGACATGGGACACTCGTGGCCCGGAGCGGAGGACGGGCAGATGGCCGCCCCGGACGCGCCGATCGTGGCGACCGACCTGCTGTGGGACTTCTTCGCCGAGCACCCGCGGATCGGCTGACGGCCTCCGGGATCGACGACGCGATCTGGTTCCGGCACAACCCGTACGCCGGACGTCGGACGATCCGTGGGTGCGGTGGACCCGGGCCGGAGACACCGTCTACGCATTGTGGACGGTGACACGCTGAGCGCGCCGCCGTCCGTGGACGCCGCCTCGGCCCGGCCCGCCGACGGCACGCCCGTGCCCGATCTGACGAGGATCCCGTCGCAGGCGCCGGACGGCCCGGCCGTCGTCGGCTTCACGCTTCGCCGGGAGGCCTGAAGCAACGGGCGCTGCACACCGGCCGTTAGCGGCGTTGCTCTCAGCGCGTCACCACCCGTAGGACGGCGGCGCCGTCGGCGGTCCAGCCGGCCAGCTGGAGTGCGACCTCGCCGCGAGCGGGCCGCGGCTGCTTCGGCGCGGCCGTCGCGTCGGCGCAGAACTCGCCCCGCCCCCCGCCGGCGAAGAAGTAGGAGATCGTCCCGCAGGTGCCTCGCAGGGTGCCCGAGCCGCCGCCGCCGTTGCGCAGCGACATCTTGATCTCCACCTCGTCGTCCGCGACGACTCTGATCACCCTGAGCGTTCCGGTGCGCAGCTTGATCCGGGCCGGCCGGGACACCGCCACCTCGCAGGTGCCGTCGGCGCAGGCGGCCAGGCGGGTGCCGTCGGCGGCCGTGGCGTCCGATGCCGGCGGGGCGGTCGACGGGGTCGCCGGGACGGACGGCGCCGCCGGCGGCGATGTGGCCGGCGGCGCGGATGGCTGTGCGGACGGCTGGGTGGATGGCTGGGTGGTTGGCGGCGCAGCGCCAGGGCTGTCGGCGCAGGCGGCGATGAGCAGTACGGCGATCAGGCCGGGTATCCCACGAGTCCACATGGGACGACTGTGTCAGGCTGCCGTACACGGCCGGTA
>NZ_JBFAZH010001653.1:0-1319 GCF_040681735.1 Actinoplanes sp. NPDC051633
TGGCCACGTACGCGCTGCGCAACGCCCGCCGCGCCGGCCTGCCACTGGCCGACCAGGCCGCGCTCGCCGACCAGGCGATCTTCGCCCAGCACCAGGGCGCGCGGCACGTGTCGGCGCTGCTGCTAGAGCTCGACCTGACGACCGGCGTCCTGGAGGCGGTGGACGCCGGCTCGCCGCTGCTGATGCTGTTGCGCGACGGCGAGGCACACGACCAGCCGCTCGACGCGCAGTTCCCGCTCGGCATGTTCGAGGCCACCGACTACCGAGCCGAGCGCATCCGGCTGAACCCGGCCGATCGCCTGCTCATCGTCAGCGACGGCGTGACCGAGGCCGCGGGTTCCGCCGGCCGTTACGGCCAGACCGCCCTGCAGCGGTTCGCCCGGCGGGCGAGCTCGCTGGCGCCGCTGGAGGCGGTCCGATCGCTGCTCGGCGACCTGCGCACGCACATCGGCGACGCCAACCTCGAGGACGACGCGGTCGCGGTCGTCCTCGACTGGAACCGGCCCGGCAGTTCTAGCCCTTAGCGCCGGTGCGGGACGCCATGGCCTGCAGGAAGATGTCGGTGATCTTCGACTCGTCGGGCGCGAGGAACACGCCACCGGCCGGGGTCACCGCGGTGATCTTCTCCAGCTCGCCCTTGTCCACCCCGGTGCCGATCCCGACGATGACCAGGCGCACCGGCTTCTTCGGGTCGGTCGACTTCTTCATCTCCGCGAGGAGCTGGGCCTGGGTGAGACCGTCCGGGTTCTCGTTCTTGCCGTCGGTGAACAGCAGGACCGAGTTGACCCGGCCCTCCACATAGCCGTTCTGCACTTCCTTGTACGCCGCCAGCACGGTGTCGTACAGGCCGGTGCCGCCGCCCTTCTTGGGCCCGAACTGGTTCGTCGTCGCGTTGATCTCGTTGCGCGCCACGCTCAGCGGGCTGATCGGGTAGAGCTCCTTGTACGGCTTGTCACCGTCCATCCGGGTGGAGAAGACCCAGACACCCACCGACCACTTGTCGTCGAAGAGGGTCAGGCCGACCCGGGCCGCCCTCGCGGTGACCTCTGCGCGGGTCGCGCCCTTGGCGGTCGGCACCTTGGTGTTCATCGAACCCGAGACGTCGAAGACCCCGAGCACCCGGGCCGGCTGCGTGATCGCCGCCCAGCTGCCGATCGCCTGGTTGATCACGCCGGCGTCGATCCCGGCAGCGGCCGCCTCGCCCTGCGACGGGTTCGCCGAACCGCTCGCCGCGGGAGTGGCCGCCGGCGCGGCGGCCGGCGCGGGGTAGCCACGGCCGACCGTGCCGTCGGGCCCCCCCAGCCCCGGGGCGGCGCGGG
>NZ_JBFAZH010001654.1:0-1318 GCF_040681735.1 Actinoplanes sp. NPDC051633
AGCGCTCACCATCGGTTTGTCGCCGTCAGAGCCTTCGCGCGTGGGCATGTAGCGGTGGTCGCGGTGAAGGCTGGCGACGTGCCCTGACGTCTGCCGGCGGGGCTCCTACATACGTCGGGGCCGCGTGCCTCCCCAGAGAGACCATCGGTGGAGGCACGCTAGGGTACCGTCCGGCCCCCCGGAAGGGCCGCGCTGAGCGGGTTGCTCAACTGGTAATCCGCGTGCGACGGTGAAGCCGGACAGCAATAGTCGTCCGCACTCATCCGGACCGCCACCCGGCGACGTATCTCAACTCGTGACGGGCGCAGTGATGGGTGGAACTCGGGATGGTTGAGCGGTTCAGCGCGGCGCGCGCCGTCGCCCGCAACACCGGCGATGCGTCGGCGAAGTCCGGCGGAGTGGCCATCAGTGGGGCGATCAACGGGCCGGTCAGCATTGGGGTTCGTCCGATCAGCCGGTCCGCCTATCAGCACCAGGTGCGCCGGATCGCACCGCCGCTGCTGGAGGGCAGGAACGCAGAGCTGGCGGAACTCGAGCGCTTCTGTACCGATCCGGGCGACGGTCCCTATCGGTGGGTGCGTGCACCGGCGTGGGCGGGCAAGACGGCTCTGATGGCCTGGTTCGCGCTGCACCCGCCGAGCGGCGTCCATGTGGTGTCGTTCTTCATCACTGCCCGGTGGGCCTCGCAGAGCAACCGGGTGGCATTCACCGACGTGGTGATCGAGCAGCTGGCTGAGCTGGCAGGCGAGCCGATGCCGGACCTGACGGACAGCACGCGCGATGTGTGGTTCCTGGAGCTGCTCGCTCGGGGCGCCGTCGTCTGCGCCGACCGGGGTCTGCGGCTGGTACTGGTGATCGACGGGTTGGACGAGGACAGCGGCGTGACCCTCGGCCCTCAGGCGCACAGCATCGCTGCGCTGCTGCCGGTCGAGCCTCCACCCGGCACGAAGATCATCGTTGCGGGACGCGAGCGTCCGCCACTGCCGGCCGATGTGCCGGACGGCCATCCGCTGCGTGCGGCGGAGTCGGTTTGGCCGTTGGCATCCTCAGGACGCGCGGCCGTGATCCGTCAGGACATGCTCGGCGAGCTGAAGCGGCTGCTGCGCGGTGAACCCGCGGAGCTCGACCTCCTGGGCCTGGTCACGGCGGCCGGTGGCGGTCTGGCTGCTGCCGACCTCGCCGCGCTGACCGGCCTGCTCGAGTGGGAGGTCGAGGAACACCTGAACACTGTGGCGGGTCGATCTTTCGCGACTCGCCCGGCGCCGTGATGCTCCTTGGCATCCTCGGCAACATCGTCGACTACGACGAGGCCCGATCC
>NZ_JBFAZH010001655.1:0-1318 GCF_040681735.1 Actinoplanes sp. NPDC051633
GCTGCCCTCTCCGCTCGGCGCGGTGATCCTGACGGTCGTGTTCGCTCAGGTGGCCCGAGCCCGCCGGCTCCCGGTGGTGACGCGCCAGTTCTTCGGCACGTTGTGCGCGGCTACCGCGCTGGTCGGGGCGGCGACTGTGGTGCAGGCCGTGGACGCGCTGACTCGTCCCGAGGTGCCTGGCCCGCATGTGACTCCGGCAATGCTGAGCATCGATGCCGTTGCCATCACAGTGATCATGGTGGCCCTGTACCGCATACCGCTGGGTCGCCGGGATGGCGCGGAGCGCCTGCGGGTCGGGCTCGATGCGGGCACGGTGATGCTGGCGACCGCCGTATTCATCTGGCACTTCCAGACCCGGCACGCGCTGAACGCCGATGACGGATCGACACTGATCGCTTCCGCGTTGCTGATCGTGCTTGCCCAGCTCGCGGTGTTCGCGGTCGTGAAGGTCGTGTTGTCGGGTCGTGCGTTCATCGACAAGGGCGCCTTGCGGCTGCTGGCGTTGGCCATGCTGATCGGCAGCCTGAGTTCGCCGCTGGCCGCCACGGTGGAACGGCACACCTTGCTGTTCGTCAACCAGCTCACCATTCCGGCTGTCTTCTTCGTCGCCGCGTGTGGTGCCTACCGCCAGATGGACGCTCTGACCCGCGCCGACACGGCGGTCACAGCGCGGCGACGCCCGTTCAGTGTGCTGCCGTACGCAGCGGTGGCCGCGGTCGATGCCCTGCTCATGGTCATCGTCTGGACCGGCGATGATGCGCGGGTCGTCGCCGGTACTGCGGTGCTGTTGACGGCGCTGGTGGTGTTGCGGCAGATTACCGCCTTCCAGGACAACCAGCGGCTGCTCGACCGGCTCGACCACAACGCAACCCACGATCCGCTGACCGGCCTGCCGAACCGGTCACTGTTCAACGAGCGGCTGCGGCGGGCCGTGACAGATCTTCAGGACCCGGTGGCGGTGGTTCTGGCCGACCTCGACGACTTCAAGACCGTCAACGACACGCTGGGGCATGCCGCGGGAGATGCGCTGCTGGTCACCGTCGCCCAGCGGCTGCGGGATGCCGTACCGGTCCATGGCACGGTGGCGCGGCTGGGCGGCGACGAGTTCTCCCTGTTGTTGCCCGGGCACGACGCGGCGGCCACCGACCGAGTGATCCGGCGCATCATCGACGCCCTGTACCAGCCCGTCGATGTCGAAGGACGTACCTTGCGGGTGCGGGCCAGCTTCGGCGTCGCCGGCGCCGCACCTGGCGATGACGCTGCGGAACTGCTGCGCCGCGCCGATGTCGCCATGTATGAGGCGAAGGCCCGCGGCGAC
>NZ_JBFAZH010001656.1:0-1316 GCF_040681735.1 Actinoplanes sp. NPDC051633
GGCCGGGATGCGCGAAGGCGCTGGCCGACGTGCGGCGCGATGCCCGGGCGACGGCGCGTTTCGCCGAGGGCCTGCCGGTGCACTGGGTCGGCTGCGCACGCGGGTGCGGCAGCCCGGCGGTGCCGCACGTGCGGGTCGAGGCGACAGCGGCGGGATACGAGGTGAGCTCGCCGGGGTTCGGTGGGACGGCATCGGCGGGTGAGGTGGGCGCGCTGGTCGCGGCCGCGAGGAGGGCGTGATGGAGTATGTGCGCGACGGCGCGGAGATCTACCGGCGGTCGTTCGCGACCATCCGCGCGGAGGCGGGGCTGGACCGGCTGCCGGCGGACGTGGCCGTGGTCGCGGTCCGGATGATCCACGCCTGCGGCATGGTCGACCTCGTGGACGACGTGGGCTTCAGCTACGGGGTGGTGACCGCGGCCCGCAAGGCGCTGCGGGACGGCGCACCGATCCTGTGCGACGCCGAGATGGTGGCGGCCGGGGTGACCCGCAGCCGGCTGCCCGCGGCGAACGACGTGGTGTGCACCCTGCGCGATCCGAGTGTGCCGGCGCTCGCCGAGCGGCTGGGGACGACACGCAGCGCCGCGGCGCTGGACCTGTGGGGCGACCGGCTGGAGGGCGCGGTGGTGGCGATCGGGAACGCGCCGACGGCGCTGTTCCGCCTGCTGGAGATGATCGAGGCGGGCGCGCCACGGCCGGCCGCGGTGCTGGGCATCCCGGTCGGCTTCATCGGCGCGGCGGAGTCGAAGGACGCCCTGGCCGCCTCGGATCTCGAGTTCCTGGTGGTGCGCGGCCGGCGTGGTGGCAGCGCGATGACGGCCGCGGCGGTCAACGCGCTGGCCTCGGAGCGCGAATGAGCACGGATGCGGGCGCGACCGTGGCCGGCGGCGCGGGCGACCCAAGCCGGGCTCCCGGCACCGGGCGCCTCTACGGCGTCGGGCTCGGGCCCGGGGATCCGGAGCTGGTGACGGTCAAGGCCGCGCGGCTGATCTCGTCGGCCCAGGTCATCGCGTTTCACGCGGCGAGGCACGGGCGTAGCAACGCGCGGGCGATCGCGGAGCCCTATCTGCGAGAGGGGCAGATCGAGGAGGCGCTGATCTACCCGGTCACCACCGAGACCACCGACCACCCGGGCGGCTACCAGGGCGCGATCGACGAGTTCTACGCCGAGAGCGCGGCACGGCTCGCGGCTCACCTGGACGCCGGGCGCGACGTGGTGGTGCTGGCCGAGGGCGATCCGTTCTTCTACGGGTCGTACATGCACATGCACAAGCGGCTGGCCGATCGCTACGAGGCGGTGGTGGTGCCGGGGGTGAC
>NZ_JBFAZH010001657.1:0-1315 GCF_040681735.1 Actinoplanes sp. NPDC051633
GGCAGACCGGTGCCGATGTCGAGGAACTGCCGGATGCCGGCCTCGGCGACCAGGAATCGCACCGCACGGCGCAGGAACGCGCGGTCGGCCCGGGCCGAGGTGACGATGTCGGGCAGGAAGCTCTGCACCTGGTCGCCGACCGCCCGGTCGGAGGCGAAGTTGTCCTTGCCGCCCAGCCAGTAGTTCCAGATCCGCGCGGTATGGGGCACGTTGCTGTTGATCGGCGCGTACGGCTCTTCGGTCACCATCGATCCTCCCTCGCGGGGGCCGACGGTATCTGATCGCCTCCCGTCCGGTCAGGGCAGGGTGCCTGTCAGTGCAAATTGTTTCACGTCGTCCTGCTCGTCTTGCTCGACCGCCCGCTCAGTCCGGGATCGTCCATTGCTGAGCGTCGCCGGCCGCGCACTCGGTGACGGTGACCGCCGTCGACGGCGTGTCCGCGCCGGTGAGGCAGGCGTCGGCTGCAACGTTGACCAGGCTGTCGTCCGGACCGGCCCGCCACTGGGCCTCCTCGCGGGAGTCGCAGCCGATGATGTGGACGGTGCTGTCACCGTTGACCTGCGCGCACTTGCCGGCCACCTGCAGCGTGCCGTCGGGCGCGAGGGTCCACCGCTGGGCGGGCGTCCGGTTGCACTCGAAGACCTGGACGTGGTTGTCGTCGGCCGGGACGCCGCCGTTGAGGTCGAGGCAGAGGCCGTTGTCCGCGGTGATCGCGCCGACGCGGGCGGCCTCCGGGGGTGCGATCATCGCCGCCGGTGGTGGCGACCCGGACGTGGGCTGCGCCGGCGACGGCTCGGCCTGCGGTCGATCGGTGGTGCGCGACGGGGTCGTGGCCGCGGTGGTGGGCCGAGTGGAGGGCCCGGTGACGGGGCCGGTGGTGGCGCCGCGTCGGGCCGGCGGCGAGGTGGTGGTCGTGGCCTGCCGCGACGCCTGCGGGGGAGAGGCGGCGGAGGAGGGTGCGGCGATCGGTGGCAGAGCACCGGAGGGGATGGGTACGCCCTCCCGCGCGTCGTCGTCGAAGAACATCGCGTACCCGGCCGTCGCGAGCCCGACCACGACGACCGCGCCGGCGCTCGCCACGGCGGCCCTGGTCCTCCGCCGCGGCGCCCTCGCCGTCGCGCCGATCCCCGCGCCCATCCCCGCGCCGGTCCCCGAGGGTGCCTTCGCCGGTGGTCCCGCCGGAGCGGTTGCCCGGTGGGAACGAATGGTGCGGTACTCACTCGCCGGCCAGCGCGTGCCCGGCTCCGGATCACCGGCGTCGTCACCGGACGCCAGGAAGGGCCGAACGAGCAGGGGATCGGGGTCTGTCATCGCC
>NZ_JBFAZH010001658.1:0-1314 GCF_040681735.1 Actinoplanes sp. NPDC051633
TGGAGCCGCACCTTGCCGAGAGCATCGCGCAAGCGGGCCGACTCATGTGGTCAGGAGGGTTGTACGCCTTCGTCGACACGCTCGGGCCTCGGGTGCGCGCCTCTCCGTCGCGTCGTCGGTTCGACGTCGAGATGAGCTGCGCGCCGCAATGGGGATCAGCCGCCGGACAAGGCGATGCCGACTTCGTCGTCACCGAAACCTTCACGTTCACGCCGAGTGTCTTCTCGTGGCCGCACATCTGGTACAGCGTCGAGGACTCGTGGCCGGTCGGCATGACCTTTCACACGCCGTTCGTGATGACCAGCGTCGCACCTCGGGTTCCGCCGGCTGACCTGGTACGCATTCTGCGAGCGTGTGGCGACGACGTGCGTCTGCGAGCGCTCCGCTGGATCGCCGAACGGCCGCGCAGTACCCAGGAACTGGCACCCCTTGTCGGCCTGACGGAGTCGACGCTGTCGAAGCACCTACGTCAGCTCACCGAATCGGGCGTGGTCCGTCCCCGGCGCGACGGCCACTACGTGCTGTACGAGCTACGCCGCGACCGCCTTGAGTCCTTGGGTGAAAGCCTGCTCGACTACCTCGCCGTACCAGGCGAGAGAACCGCACATCCGTCAGCCGGGCCGGCCGCCAAGGACCATCGGCATCTCGGATGAGAGTCCTCCCAGTCCATTCCCGACACGTGACTGGGAGGACCCCGCAACCCTGTTCGTGATCCTCAGGTCAGATCATCGGAGCGGCCGGCGTCGATGCGGGACCACTGGGCGATGGGGCGCCCGTTCGTTCGCCAGACCTCAGGATTCCTGGCATTGCCCCACGGCTGGGGCCAGCCGTCGGGCGAGTCCTCCCACGTCTCCTGCCGTCCGTAGACGGTCATGTCCAGCAACCCGTGGGTGGGCGCCATGACCTCGACGCCGCGACCGCCGGTGTAGTAGGTCTCGAACACCCGATCGCCGTCGCGGACGTAGCAGACGAGGTGGTGGCGCTGCCAATCACGACCCTCGAGCAGCTGCGCCGCGGTCTTCTCAACCGAGTACCACGGCATCTCCAAGCCCAGGAAGTCTCGATACCGGATGCTCTCCTCGTAAGGGCCCTTACAGAGCGCGGCGTACGTGGCGTCGCGGGAATGGACGTAGGACAATTCGCGGACCTGGCTGTTGAAGAACGTGCAGCCCTCACATTGCTCCGCGGCGGGCCGTCCGGGCCACCAGGCGTGAAAGTACCCGATCAGCTGCCTGCGGCCTTCGAAGACGTCGAGAATCGTCGTCGGTCCGGCCGGACCGATGACCTCGATGGTGGCGTCCACCTCCGCCATCG
>NZ_JBFAZH010001659.1:0-1313 GCF_040681735.1 Actinoplanes sp. NPDC051633
CCTCCCACGACTCGGTGAACCCGTGCCGGGCCTGCGCACGGTCCCCGACCACGGTGAAGCTGCGGGACGGGCAGCGCAGCAGCAGCATCTGCCACTCGGCGTCGGTCAGCTCCTGCGCCTCGTCGACGACGATGTGCGCGAACGGGCCGGCCAGCACGTCGGGTTCGGCCACCGGCACCACCGACTCGTCGACCGCCGCGTCCCGCATGCCCGGCTGGTAGAACTGCTTCAGCACGCCTTCGCCGTCGTCGTGGACCTCGGACTCGATCAGCTCGTCGAGGACACGGCCGACGCGCTTGCGCTCGGCCGCAAGGGTGGCGTCGCGGCGACGCTTACGGTCGGACGCCTCCGGGTCGCCGAGCCGCTGCCGGGCCGCGTCCAGCAGAGGCAGGTCGGACACCGTCCACGCCTTCACGTCCGCCCGCTGCAGGCGCTTGATCTCGCCGGGGCTCAGCCAGGGCGCGCACCTGCGCAGATACGCGGGCACCGACCACAGGTCCGCGACCAGGTCGGGCGCCTCGAGCACCGGCCAGGCGCGGTTCAGGGCCGTACGCAACTCCGGGCTCCGCTCCAGCGACGTGCGGGACACGTCGTGCCTGTCGGTCAGGATCTCGAGCAGCTCGTCCCAGATCTGGTCCCGCGCCTCGTTGTGCGGCACGCCGGGCTCCCGCGCCTCGAACGCGTCGGCCCAGTCGCGGGCGGTCACCCGGATCTCGGCCTCCTCGGTCTCCACGGTGATCGGCGCGGGTGGCTCCTCGTAGAACCGGACGGCCGCCTCGATCGCCGTGACCATGCCGGCCGACGACTTCAGCCGGGCCGTCTCGGGGTCGGCCTCGGCCGCCGCCGTCGCACCCTCGGGCACCAGGTCGCGCAGCGTGCAGGTGAGCACGTCGTCCTCGCCGAGGTTGGGCAGGACGTCCGCGACGTAGGCCAGATAGGGCTCGTGCGGGCCGACGAAGAGCACCCCGCCCTGGCGGTGGTTGAGGCGCGGGTCGGAGTAGAGCAGGTACGCGGTGCGGTGCAGCGCGACGACGGTCTTGCCGGTGCCCGGGCCGCCGTCGACGACCAGAGCGCCCCGGGAGCCCGCGCGGATGATGGCGTCCTGGTCGGCCTGGATGGTGCCGAGCACGTCGCGCATCCGCGCCGACCGGTTGCCGCCCAGGCTGGCGATGAAGGCCGACTGGTCGTCGAGGGCGGCGTGCCCCTCGAAGCCGTCCGGGGTGAACACCTCGTCCCAGTAGTCGGTGATCCGCCCGCCGGTCCAGCGGTAGCGGCGGCGGCTGGCCAGGCCGGGGGGGTGGGCGTGGGTGGCG
>NZ_JBFAZH010001660.1:0-1311 GCF_040681735.1 Actinoplanes sp. NPDC051633
CCGGCGGCGGGGACGGCCTTGCGTTGCGGTCGGGCCGCCGAGGAGGCGGGAGTGTGTGTCCTTCGTACCCGGATCGTCAACCGCGGCGCGCCGCGCCTGCCAGCGCCACCGCCCGCGTCGCGCGCACCGCGCCCAGCCGCACCGCCCTCTCGACGCACCAGCGGTTCTGCCGCAGCGCCGCCGTCGGCATCGAGATCGCCACCGAGCCGACGAACCGGCCCGCCGCGTCGTTCACCGGGGCCGCCATGCAGCTCAGGCCCGCCTGGAACTCGTCCACCTCGACCGCCAGCCCGGTGGACCGGACCTGGTCGAGCTGCCGGCGCAGCAGCCGCCGGTCGGTGACCGTGCCCGCGGTGATCGGCGG
Organism: Actinoplanes sp. NPDC051633; assembly: GCF_040681735.1. NCBI lineage: Bacteria > Bacillati > Actinomycetota > Actinomycetes > Micromonosporales > Micromonosporaceae > Actinoplanes > Actinoplanes sp. NPDC051633. The sequence goes on from NZ_JBFAZH010001660.1 coordinate 365, forward strand.
CGTCCCGGTGTGCTCCAGCACGTCCGCGGCGTCGGCCGGTTCGAGGCGGGCCAGCATCAGCTTGCCGAAGGCGGTGGCGTGCGGCGCCTGGTGGAAGCCGACGTCCAGGGTGCGGATGCGGGGGTGCAGGTGGCACTCGGCGACGTGCGCGACGATCATCTCGGTGTCGCGCAGCGCGGCGTAGTAGGCCGCGGCACCGGCCTCCTTGTGGGTCACCTCGGCGACCCGGCCCACCTCGGGCGGCACCGCGATCTGCCGGTGCAGGCCCCGGGCCAGGTCGTCCACCCGGTGCCCGAGGGCGTACGCCTTGTCCTCGGCCAGGTGAACCAGGTAGCCGCCGTTGACCAGCGTCGTCAGCAGGTGGTACGTGGTGGGAAGGGCGAGACCGAGCGCCTTGGCGACCGACTTGGCCGGCACCGGGCCGGGCGCCGCGGCGATGTGGTCGAGGACCCGCATCGCCCGTTCCACCGACTGCAACAATCCGGTCTGTCCCATGCCGCCAGCATGAGCACGCCGTTCACCGCCGCGAAACCATTGCATCGGATTGCAATCAGGAAGGGTCATCGATGATCTTCATCACCGCGAAGTTCCGGATCAAGCCCGAGCACGCCGACGACTGGCCGCGGATCGCCGGCCCGTTCACCGAGGCGACCCGGGCCGAGCCCGGCAACCTCTGGTTCGACTGGTCGCGCAGCGTCGACGATCCGACCGAGTACGTCCTGGTCGAGGCCTTCCGCGACGGTGCCGCGGGCGGTGCCCACGTCGGCTCCGCGCACTTCAAGCAGGCTCAGCGGGACCTGCCGCAGTACCTCGTGGCGACTCCCAAGATCGTCAGTCAGACGGTCGATCAGGACGACTGGTCGGAGCTGGGCGAGATGGCAGTCTGAACCGGCCGATCAGCGGCCTGAGCTGGTCAGTCTCTCCACGCCCAGATTCCGGATCGACGC
>NZ_JBFAZH010001661.1:0-1310 GCF_040681735.1 Actinoplanes sp. NPDC051633
GTTCGAAAGTTCCCCGGTCCAGCAGTTCAGCAACTGAGCACGGGAGGAATCATCATGAGACTGCGAAACACTCTCGCCGCGGTGACGGCGGCGACCCTCATGTCCCTCGGGTTGGCGTTGAGCGCCGGCCAGCCGGCCATGGCCGATGATGGGTGCGAGTCGATCTTCGTGGGGAACGTCGTCGTTGGCGGACCGCTCGATGAGACGTTCATCGGCGGCGCCGGTGACGACACCTTCTTCGGCAACGGCGGCAACGACACGCTGATCGGCAACGGCGGCAACGACACGCTGATCGGCGGGCCGGGTGACGACACGATCAGCGGCGGCGACGGTGAGGACACGATCAGCGGCGGGGACGGCGACGACAGCGCGTCCGGAGGCCTTTGCGACGACAGGGTGAGCGGTGACGCGGGCAATGACCGGGCGCGCGGCGACGAGAACGACGACGTCGTCGAGGGCAACGACGGGGACGACGTCGTGGCCGGCAACCCGGGCGTGGACACCGTGCGGGGCGGCGACGGCTGGGACGAGGTCAGCGGCGGGGACGGTATGGACCTTCTGTTCGGCGGTTCCGGAAACGACAACCTCGACGGCGGAGCGGGCGTGGACCAGCTCGACGGCGGGCTCAATGTCGACGCCGGGAACGGTGGACCGGCGTTCGACACGCTGTGCGCCGTCGAGGCGCCGGTGAACTGCCCGTAGCAGTCCATGCTGACACCACGATGATGCCCGGATGCGACTCTTCCCCCGGCCGCCGGACAGGCGGTCGGGGGAAGATCTTTGAGGGGAAGAGAATGCGAGTACGAACCACGATCGCGACGGCGGCGGCAGCCATCCTGATGTCGGCGGGCCTGGCGGCCATCGCTTCACCGGCCCAGGCCGCCCCCGACGCGTGCGACGGTCCGATCACCCGTGTCGTTTACCTGACCGCCGGCGACGACGTGTACTACGGCAATGACACGTCGGAAGAGATTCACGGCCGTGGCGGGAACGACACCATCTACGGTCTCGACGGCGCCGACGTGCTCATCGGCGGTCCAGGCGTCGACATCCTCATCGGTTCGCAGTGTGCCGATGTGCTGGAGGGCAACGGCAACGTCGACTTCCTCGCCGGCGGTTCCGGTGCCGACGTGTTCGACGGCGGGCTGGGCGCCGACCAGTGCTCCGACGCCATCGAGTACCCGGAGATCACCTACTTCATGGACTTCTCGGCCTGCTGAACGCTCAGGCCGCGCAGCACCCGCGGGTCAGGAGGCGGGGCGTCGATCGACCGCATGGCGGCGCTCCAGCGGTCGAACATCCGCCGCGCC
>NZ_JBFAZH010001662.1:0-1309 GCF_040681735.1 Actinoplanes sp. NPDC051633
GTTTTTTCTCTGGGTTTTGTCGTTCACAAACTTTGGTCGGTGGGTGAGCGACTTCTTTTTATTATAATTATCAAGGTGTCCAGCGCGTCCAGCAACGCTTTCTTGTCGGTGGTCGGCGGGACCAGCAGGCCGGCGATCCCCGAGAAGGCGACCAGGCCGATCCGGGTGCCGTCCTCCTGGGCCCGGACGAACTCGCGGGCCGCCTCGGTCGCGACGGCGAGCCGGTTGGGCGTGATGTCGGTGGTGCACATCGAGCCGGAGACGTCGATCGCCAGCAGGATCGACGTCGAGTTGGACGGCACGGCGAGCGACGCCTGCGGCCGTGCCAGACCGCCGGCCAGCGCGAGCAGCCCGGCCAGGAACAGGTAGACCGGGATGCGCCGCTTCCACGAGGTACGCCCGGGCAGCGCGGCCCGGATCAGCGCGATGCTCGAGACGGTCACCGCGGCCCGCTTGCGGCGCCGGTTCAGCCACCACCGGGCCGCCAGCAGCAACGGCACCGCCAGCAGCGCGACCAGGGCCCAGGGCCAGCCGAACGACATCAGACGATCCTCCCGTGCCAGCGCAGGCCGAGCAGGGCGCCCGCCATGAGCAGCAGCAGGCCGGCGCCGGCGAACGGCGCGGTCAGCTCGACCGGCTCCTTCTTGGTGGTCAGCCGCAGGTCGATCGCCTTGGTGGTGTCGGCCAGCGCCTGCGCGTCACCGGACTTCTGGTACGCGCCACCGGAGACCTGCGCCACCGTGGTCAGCAGCGTCTCGTCCAGCGCGGTGCCGAGCTGGAAGCCGTCGACCTCCACTGTCGCCCCCGCGGCGGTGCCCACCCCGACGGCCTGGATGCGCACCCCGGCGGCGGCCGCCAGCTCGGCGGCTGCCTCGGCGTCCGGGCCGCCGGTGTTCTGGCCGTCGGAGAAGACCACGATCGTCGCGGACGGCCAGTACCCGAGCTCGGGCACCGGCTCGCCCTCGTCCGGCAGGTCGACCGGCTTGCCGGTGATGGTGCCGAGCGCGACCAGGATCGCCTGGCCGAGCGAGGTGCCGCCGCCGGGCTTGAGCCGGTCGATCGCGGCCAGCGCGGCGGTGTGGTCGTCGGTCGGGGCCTGGGTCAGCAGCGCCTGGTCGCCGAACGGCAGGACGCCCACGTCGACCGTGTCCGGCTGCTGCTCGACGAACGCGGTGGCGGCGGCCTGCGACGCGGCGAGCCGGCTCGGCGTCACGTCCTTGGCGCCCATGCTGTTCGAGACGTCGAACGCGAGCACCACGGTCCCGGCCACCCGGGGCACCGCCAGGTTCGCCTCCGGCCGGGCCAGGCC
>NZ_JBFAZH010001663.1:0-1307 GCF_040681735.1 Actinoplanes sp. NPDC051633
GTTCCTGCTCTCCCTCATCGGCGTCGCGCTGATCCGGCGGCCGCTGCAGGAGCCGCAGGCCGAGCAGCCCCCGGGGCACGCCGCGGCGATGGCCGAGGGACTGCGCTTCGTCTTCGGCGACCACTTCCTGCGGGCGGTCCTGCTGATCGCGGCCCCGCTGAACTTCGCCATCCAGGGCATCATCTTCACGATCATCGTGACCCTGCAGATGCACGACACACCTCCGGCGGTGATCGGCACGGTGGAGACGATCGTCGCGGTGGGCGGCCTGCTGGGCGCGCTGGCCGCGCCGGCCCTGGTGCGACGGGTACGCCTGCCCGTGCTGATCCGCGGCATCTGCCTGGCCGCGGCCGGATTCATGGCGTGCAGCGCCCTGCTCACCTCGACGGTGGCCGCGGCCGTGCCGGTCGCCGCGGCGGTGTTCCTCGGTCCCGCCTCCAACGCCGCCCTCTTCGGTCACCAGGCGGCGATCACGCCCGACCGGCTGCAGGGCCGCGTGGTCAGCGTGGTGATCACCGTGGCCACCTCGGTCGCCGCCGCCGCTCCGCTGCTGGCCGGGACGCTGATCACGGCCTGGGGCAGCTCGGTGTCCATCCTGTTCTTCGCGGCCGCGGTGGCGATCTCGGCGGTGGCCGCGTCGGTCAGCCGCAGCATCCGGTCGATGCGACCCGTGGCAGAGTCGGTCGGGTGACGGGATCGATCGGATGACCACGGATCTCACGGATCCCACGGCCGCGGCGGCGAGGCCACCGGTCGAGGTCCTCGACGCCTTCGGGGTGGGCCTCGAGCCCAGGCGGCTGGCCGGCGGCAAGGGCGGCACCTGGCAGGCCGGCAACGTGGTGCTCAAGCCGGCCGAGGGCGAGGCGGAGGCGGTCTGGCGTGCGGTGGTGCTGTCCGAGTTGCCGGATTCGGAGAATTTCCGGGTGGCCCGGCCGGTGCGGGCGGGCGACGGGTCGTGGGTGGTCGCCGGGTGGGAGGCGACGCGCTGGGTGGAGGGGCAGCCCGATCCGCGCCGGGTCGACGAGGTGGTGCGCGCGGGCGAGGCGTTCCATCGCGCGATTGCCGCGCTGCCCCGGCCGTTCTTCATCGACCTTCGGGACGACCCCTGGTCGTACGGGGACAGACTCGCCTTCGGCGAACCGGTGCCGCCCGGGTCGACCGCCCCGTCCGCCCTGCTGGAGCCGCTGCTCGAGGCGCGCCGCCCGATCGCGTCGCCGAGTCAGGTGGTGCACGGTGACCTGGCCGGCAACGTGCTGTTCGCCGACGGCCGGCCACCGGCGATCATCGACTGGCCCGAGTACTGGCGG
>NZ_JBFAZH010001664.1:0-1302 GCF_040681735.1 Actinoplanes sp. NPDC051633
GATGTCTGTTGTAAACTCATGAACAGGTTTAGTGGTATTTATGTTAGGATTCAAATTGTGTGAATTACTTTCAACTGTGGGCTCTTGATTATTCAAATTATTAAATTTAAAAAAAGAGAATTTAATAGGGATGAAAGGAATTAATCCTGCAAGAAGAGTTAGATACCAAACTTTATAATTTAACATATAATTAAAATAGCGTTTTAATATGTACCTAAAAAATAATAACAATAGAAATATAAAACAAAAGCTTACTATGCTCATTATTAATAACTTAGCCATTTCAACACCTTCTTTCAAATATTTATAATAAACTATTGACGCGAATATTACAATTGTAATATTATTGATTTATAGAAATTACAACTGTAATATTGGAGGGTATATTTTGAAAAAGTTAATACTTTTAATTGCAATTGCTTTAGTTTTAAGTGCATGTAATTCAACCAGTTCACATGCTAAAGAGTTAAATAATTTAGAAAAGAAATATAATGCTAATATTGGTGTCTATGCATTAGATACTAAAAGTGGTAAGGAAGTAAAATTTAATGCCGATAAGAGATTTGCCTATGCTTCAACTTCAAAAGCGATAAATAGTGCTATTTTGTTAGAACAAGTACCTTATAATAAGTTAAATAAAAAAGTACATATTAACAAAGATGATATAGTTGCTTATTCTCCTATTTTAGAAAAATATGTAGGAAAAGATATCACTTTAAAAGAACTTATTGAGGCTTCAATGAAGTATAGTGATAATACAGCAAACAATAAAATTATAAACGAAATCGGTGGAATCAAAAAAATTAAAAAACGTTTAAAAAAATTGGGAGATAAAGTAACAAATCCAGTTAGATATGAAATAGAATTAAATTACTATTCACCAAAGAGCAAAAAAGATACTTCAACGCCTGCTGCTTTCGGCAAGACTTTAAATAAACTTATCGCAAATGGAAAATTAAGCAAAAAAAATAAAAATTTCTTACTTGATTTAATGTTAAATAATAAAAACGGAGACACTTTAATTAAAGATGGTGTTCCAAAAGACTATAAGGTTGCTGATAAAAGTGGTCAAGCAATAACATATGCTTCTAGAAATGATGTAGCTTTTGTTTATCCTAAGAACCAATCTGAACCTATTATTTTAGTCATTTTTACGAATAAAGACAATAAAAGTGATAAACCTAATGATAAATTGATAAGTGAAACCGCCAAGAATGTAATAAACAAATTTTAATAGTCTAAATGTACTACAAAAACTGATATAATTCTATCTTTCATAAAACTTCATAATATCGAAGTAAT
>NZ_JBFAZH010001665.1:0-1301 GCF_040681735.1 Actinoplanes sp. NPDC051633
CTTCAGTTGAACGCATAAAACCGATTAAATTCTTTTTAACTTTTGCATACATTTTTAACTTGTTAAACCGCCGGCGGCGACGCGCTGCGCCGCGGCCTCCGCGACGGCTCGCACCTGCATCGCGAACAGGCCCGGAACGACCAGGCCGAGCCGGACCCCGCGCAACCCCAGCATCGGGTTGGACTCGTGCATGCGGCGCACCGCGGCCAGCAGCACCGCGTCGCGGCCGGGGTCGTCGCCCAGCGCCTCGGCGCGGGCCACCCGGGCGGAGAGGTCCTCCAGCGAGGGCAGGAACTCGTGCAGCGGGGGATCGATCAGCCGGACGGTCACCGGCAGGCCGTCCATCGCCGCGAACAGGTCGGTGAAGTCCTCCCGCTGCAGCGGGAGCAGAGCCGCGAGGGCGGCGTCGCGCTCGGTGTCGTCGGTGGCCAGGATGAGGCGCTCAACCAGCGCGCGACGGGCGCCGAGGAACATGTGCTCGGTGCGGCACAGGCCGACGCCGGTGGCGCCGAACCGGCGGGCGCGGGCGGCGTCCGGACCGGTGTCCGCGTTGGCGTGCACGCCGAGGGCGCGGACGTGGTCGGCATGTGTCATCAGCCGCTCCACCGCCGACAGCAACGCGTCGCCGTGCGCGGTGATCTCGCCCTCGAAGTAGCGGACCACCGGCGAGGGCCGCACCGGGACGGCGCCCGGGTACACCTTGCCGGACATCCCGTCGATCGAGATCACGTCGCCGGCGCGCAGCACCGTGCCGTGTACGGTGACCGTGCCCGCCTCGGCGTCGACCGCCAGCTCCTCGGCGCCGCACACGCAGGTCTTGCCCATGCCCCGGGCCACCACCGCCGCGTGCGAGGTCTTGCCGCCTCGGCTGGTGAGGATGCCCTGCGCGGCGATCATGCCGGGCAGGTCGTCCGGGTTCGTCTCGCGCCGGACCAGGATGACCGGCTCCGTCGCGGCCATCGCCTGCGCCGAATCGAACACGATCGCCCCGACGGCGGCGCCGGGTGACGCCGGCACGGCCGTGGTCAGCGCGGCCGGAGCGGCGGTGACGTCGAAGGCCGGGAACATCAGCTGGGCGAGCTGCTCGCCGCTGACCCGCAGCAGCGCCTCGTCCAGGGTGATGGCGCCCTCGTCGACCAGCTGGGCGGCGATGACGAACGCGGCGGCCGGTGTGCGCTTGCCGACCCGCGTCTGCAGCATCCACAGCTTGTGTTCTTCTTCAGTCGTTTTTTCTTCATCGCTCGTTTGAATTAAATTACCTTCTTCGGCATCGTCTAAATTTAAAAGTTTATGTTTTTGTT
>NZ_JBFAZH010001666.1:0-1297 GCF_040681735.1 Actinoplanes sp. NPDC051633
CGCCCGGGCGGCGGTCAGCTGCCACGCCTCCGCCGACAGCGCCGCGGCGGCCGAGGCGAGGGTGAACAGCACGATGCCGCCCAGGAACACGCGGCGCCGGCCGATGCGGTCGCCGAGCGCGGCGGCGGTCAGCAGGAAGGCGGCGAAGGGCAGCGTGTACGCGTTCACGAACCACTGCAGGTCGGTCAGCGAGGCGCCCAGCGACGTCCGGATCACCGGCAGCGCGGTGGTCACCACCAGGTTGTCCAGAGTGACCATGAAGATCGGGATGCCGACCGCGGCGAGCACGGCGGCGAGCGGCCGGGACTTCCTCTCGGCGCCCGTCACGGGCGGCGGCAGAGCCAGTGCGGTCATCGGGAACTCCTAGTTGTTATTCACTGATAACTACGAACCCCAAGCTAGTTATCAGCTGATAACCTGTCAAGGTGACGAGGACGAGATTGACCGCGGAGGAACGCCACGACCAGCTGATCCGCGCGGCTGTGACGGCGTTCACCACCGGCGGGTACGCGGGCACGACCACCGACCAGGTCGCCCGGCTGGCCGGCGTCTCCCAGCCGTACGTGATCCGGCTCTTCGGCACCAAGCAGCAGCTGTTCGTGGCCACCGTGCGGTTCGCGGCCGGCCGCGTCGAGCAGGTGTTCCGCGCGGCCGCCGAGATCCAGCCGGATCTGGAGTCGCTCGGCCGCGCGTATGACCAGCTCATTGCCGAGCGGGAGCTGATCACCGTCCTGCTGCACGGCTTCGCGGCCGGCGGCGATCCCGCGATCGGGCCGATGGTCCGCGAGACGTTCGGCCGGATCTACGAGGTGGTGCGCGAGCTGACCGGTGCGAGCCCCGAGCAGGCGCGCGACTTCCTGGCCGCCGGCATGCTCTGCACGGTGCTGGGCGCGATGCGGGTGATCGGCCCCGACGCCGTGCGTGCGGGCGGCGGCCTGGACGAGCTGGTCGACACCCTGCCGCTCTCCGATGCCTGCCGTCCGGACTGAGAGACGCCGGCCGGGCTAGATGTTGTGGCGGGCGGTCAGCGGCTGCCGCCAGCCGAGCATCGCCTCGGTCATGTGGATCGCCTCGACGGCCGCGCGCACGTCGTGCATGCGCACGATGCGTGCGCCGCGCAGCACGCAGAAGACCACCGCGGCGAGGGTTCCGGCCAGGCGTTCGCCCTGCGGCAGGTCGAGCGTCTCGCCGATGAAGTCCTTGTTGCTCACCGCGGCCAGGGTGGGAAAGCCGAGCGTGCAGACCTCGTCGAGGCGCCGGGTCAGCTCCAGCGAGTGGTACGTGTTCTTGTTCAGGT
>NZ_JBFAZH010001667.1:0-1297 GCF_040681735.1 Actinoplanes sp. NPDC051633
ATACCTTCGATCCCGGCCGGAACGCCGGCGCTCATCTGGCCCTCGGCCGGGGGATCCACTTCTGCCTGGGCGCGATGCTGGCCCGGGTGGAGGGCGAGGTGGTGCTCAACATCATGTTCGACCGCTACAAGACGCTGAGCACGATCCCGGACGACCCGCCGGAGTTCTTGCCCGCAATCCTGCTGACCGGGTTGAGGAAGCTGCCGGTGAGCCTCGGCTGACGGCCGGCACATGGGGAGGAACCAGCATGTGGAGGACCCACGAGGCGCAGTTCTGGCTACGCGGGGAGCACCCCGGCAAGCCCGTCCGCTACGACGGGCCGGCCGGTCTGTGGCACGTCTACGGCCACCTCGAGGTGCAGGAGATCCTCGCCGATCCCGGCAGCTACTCCGCCGACATCCTCCGGATCACCCCCGAACACCGGCGGCCCCGGTCCGGCGGCCAGGACGTCTCCATGGACGGGCTGCTCTCGCTGATGGATCCGCCCGAGCTGACCCGGCTGCGGAAGCTGATCAGCGGCGCCTTCTCCCCCAAAGCCGTGGCCCGTCTCGAACCCCGGATCGCGGCGCTGACCCACGAGTTGCTCGACCAGGCCGGTCCGGACCGGATCGAGCTCGTCGCCGACCTCGCGTACCCGCTGCCGTCGATCGTGACCTGTGACATCTTCGGCCTCCCTCGGGAGGACCGCAGCCTGTTCCGGGAGTGGATAGCCGGGATGTTCGAGCGCGATCATCAGCCCTCGCAGCTGGAGCGCAGCGAGGAGCGGAAGCGGGAGGTGGAGAAGCACGCGGACAGCCTGCTGCGGTTCAAGGCCTACGTCGCCGAGCATGCGGCGGAGCGCCGGCGCAGGCCGCGCGAGGATCTGCTGACCGAGATCGTCGCGGCGCCCCTGACCGACGACCAGGTGGTCAACTTCACGGTCGGGCTGCTGATCGCCGGGCATCTGAATACCTTCATGATGATCGGCAACACCGTGCTGTGCCTGGACGAGTTCCCCGATCTGCAGAAGCAGGTCCGGGCCGACCGGTCGCTCGTTCCGGCGGTGATCGAGGAGTCGATGCGGTTCCTCACCCCGTCCGCCTCGCTGAGCCGGGTCACCACCCGCGAGGTCGAACTCGGCGGCGAGACGATCCCCGCCGACCAGATGCTCCTGATCTGGCTGGGCGCCGCGAACCGCGACCCGCGCGCGTTCGCCGACCCGGATACCTTCGATCCCGGCCGGAACGCCGGCGCTCATCTGGCCCTCGGCCGCGGGATCCACTTCTGCCTGGGCGCGATGCTGGCCCGGGTGGAGGGC
>NZ_JBFAZH010001668.1:0-1279 GCF_040681735.1 Actinoplanes sp. NPDC051633
GGCGGTGCGACCCGGGTGCAGTCGGGTTGCAGCGTCCCCTCGAACATTCCAGTGGGACGCCGGGTGCCGATACTCGTGGGCATGGAACCCCTCGCCTCCGTCAGTTTCGCCACGACCGGCGGCCCTCGTAACGCCGGCTGGCAGCAGCAGCTCCGCGTCGACTATGTCGTCAACAAGGTCATGCAGACACACCGCGGCCAGTCCGAGGATGTCGTCAAGCGGGCCATCCAGGACCAGCTCCGCAGTTTCGGCGTGGTGCCGAACGGCCGGCAGGTCTCCCAGTACGCAGCGGTGATCTCCCAATTGCCGCTGCTGCCGCCCGCGAACGCCTGACCCGGCACGGTGCTTCCTGCGGTTTCCCGCGCGTCCGCCTCCCTTCCCAGGTCGGCCTGTCAGCGCGCGGGGAACCGCAGGATCCGGTCGTCGCCGTCCCGGACGTTCTCGTCCCGGTCGGTGTTCGACGTGGTCAGCCACAGGGCCCCGTCGGGCGCCACGGCGACGGTGCGCAGCCGGCCCCACTTCTCGGTGAAGTGCGCCTTCGGCTCGCCACCGCCCAGCGGGACGGTCCACAGCCGCTGCCCGCGCAGCGCCGCGACGTAGAGCGTGTCGCCCGCGATCGCCGCCCCCGACGGCGACGCCTCCGACGTGGCCCAGGTGACCACCGGCTTCTGGAATCTCGGGTCGTTGCGCTCGTCGCCCTCGACCTGCGGCCAGCCGTAGTTCTTGCCCTTCTCGATCTTGTTGACCTCGTCCAGGCGGTTCTGGCCGAACTCGGTGGCGTACATGTCGCCGTCCGCGGTCCAGGCGAGACCCTGCACGTTGCGGTGCCCCGAGGTCCAGATCGGCGAGCCGGCCGTCGGGTTGCCGGGCGCCGGGTCGCCGTCGGGCGTCAGCCGCAGGATCTTGCCGTTCGGGCTGGCCGGGTTCTGCGAGCGCGGCGGCTCGGCCGCGTCGCCGGTGCCGACGTAGAGCATGCCGTCCGGGCCGAAGGCGATCCGGCCGCCGTTGTGGTTGCCGGCCTTGGCCAGGCCGTCGAAGACCACCTCGGGCTTGTCGTTGCTGCCCAGCTTGAAGCGGACGATGCGGTTGTCCTCCTCGGCCGTGAGGTAGGCGTACACCCAGCGGGTCTGCGGGTAGTCCGCGGCCAGGGCCAGCCCGAGCAGGCCGCCCTCGCCGCCCGGGTCGACCCCGGGCACCCGGTACGCCACCCGCGGCTCCTGGCCCGGCGTGATCTGCATGATCCGGGTCTTCTCCCGCTCGGCGACCAGTGCGCTGCCGT
>NZ_JBFAZH010001669.1:0-1278 GCF_040681735.1 Actinoplanes sp. NPDC051633
GACCGTGCGGCCGCCGGAGTCCTCGATCGTCATGGTCTTGTGGAGGCGCGCCATCTTCTGCTGGATCTTCAGGACGGCGTGGCCGTCGGCGTCCTCCAGCACCAAGGTGTCGCGGATGCGCATCGCCTTGCCGTCGATCTTGTAGACCTCGCGGCCGTCCTCGTCCTCGATCCAGTAGTCGTCGCCAATGGACACCAGCTTCTGGCGCATCCGGAAGCGCCGGGTCCCGTTCGTACCGTCCTGCATGTCGCCCTCCTCAATCTGTTCGGCGGCGGACGACGATCGCCCCCGCCACGAGCGCCCCGCCGGTCACCAGGGCGATGACCGCGGCCCGGCCGGCCCGTGCCGGCCGGCAGTCGGTCACCGGGTCGTCGTGGGACAGTGCGCACGCCATGCGGGCGCCGCGGTCGCGGCCGTACCGTGCGGTCAGCTCCTGCCGGAGGTCGCGCCACTGCCTGCGGCTGTCCGCGACGGCGCCGGCCACCGCCTTCGCGAAGTTGTCGCCGACGGCGCCGCGCGGTGTCGTCGGGTCGGCCGTCTTCCCCGTCGCCGGGTCGATCAGGCCCCGGTCCTTGTTGAGTGCGGCGTGCGTGACGCGGGACTGGCATAGGCCCACGCCGGGCACCCGGTCCTGCACTACGTAACAGCCGGTCATCAGGTCCTCCGGCACCTCCGGTTCCGTCCGGGCGCGCAGGTCGAGCACAGGGCTCACACCAGGGCGGTTCAGGCCGGGCGGGTTCTGCTCCCCGACCGGACGGGACGGGTCGGCCTCGTCGGACCAGTTGCTGTGCGAGTAGAAGTCCTGGACGCCGTGCAGGACCCGGCCGAACGCCCCGAGGGAGGCGCACTTGGCACGCTCCTCCGCCCGCTCGTGGGCGCTGCACTCGACGCCCAGGTCGACCTCGTCGGCGATCACGCCGCCCTCGTCGTCGAGAAGGCCCTCCGCGCGGTCCACGGCCTCGCGGAACCGCGTACGCATCTGGGTCACGCAGTCCCGCAGCGCCCCGGTCGCCGCCTCGCGCGTACGCGGGTAGTCACCGGCGACGAAGTCGGCGCCGTCGCAGTGGGCGGCGGAGTCGGCCATCTCGTCGCTGTCCGGCGCGCCGACGGCACCGAACGCGTGGTCGTGGCCGGCGAGGTAGTCGGCGGACCGCGGTTCGAAGCAGGCGGACCGGGAGCCGGCGTCGTGTATTTTGAGTGTCATTCGCGTGGTATTTTTGTGGATTGATGGTTTTTGAAAGGTTTTTGAAACGAGTTGAAAACGAGTTTCTTCTTGTC
>NZ_JBFAZH010001670.1:0-1278 GCF_040681735.1 Actinoplanes sp. NPDC051633
ACCGCCGAGGGGCCGGGCCGGCCGCACGGCACCTGGACGTGGGACGCCGACGGCCTGCACCCGGTGTCGGTGCTCTCGCCGGCGACGGACACCGTCCTGCCGACGCTGTGCTCCTTCCCGGCGCACGACGGGCTGGAGCTGACCGGCTGGCTCTTCCGGCCCGCGGGCGAGGGGCCGCACCCCACGGTCCTCTGGTTCCACGGCGGGCCGGAGGCGCAGGAGCGGCCCGGACACGGCCCGCTGTTCCAGTCGCTGGTCAACCGCGGGATCGCCGTCTTCGCGCCGAACGTACGCGGGTCGTCGGGCTTCGGCCGCACCTTCGTGAACGCCGACAACCTGGAGCTGCGGTACGACGGGATCCGGGACGTCGCCACCTGCGTCGAGTATCTGGTCGAGGCCGGGGTGGCCGACCCGGGACGCGTCGGGTGCATGGGCCGCTCGTACGGCGGATACCTGACCCTGGCCGCGCTGGTCACGTACCCGTCGCTGTTCGCCGTCGGCATCGACGTCTGCGGCATGGCGAACTTCGAGACGTTCTACCGCCACACCGAGCCGTGGATCGCGGCCGCGGCGGTCTCCAAGTACGGCGACCCGGTGGCCGACGCCGAGCTGTTGCGCGACCTGTCCCCGATCACCCGGATCGACCGGCTGCGCACGCCGCTGATGGTGGTGCACGGCGAGAACGACAGCAACGTCCCGGTGATCGAGGCCGAGCAGGTGGTGGCGTCGCTGCGGGAGCGCGGCGTCGAGCACAGGTACCTGCTGTTCCGCGACGAGGGGCACGAGCTGCTGCATCGCTCGTCGCGGGCCACCTACCTGCGCGAGGTCGTCGAATGGCTCACGACCCATCTGCGGGTGTCCGCGATGGAACAGGCCACCGCCTGACGAGCTCGGGGTCGGCGAAGATGTGAATCGCTTCGATTCCATCCGATGCCATGGTCAACGCCGCTACCCCGAACGGCTCGTCGTGCCACCACGCCAGGAAGCCCGGGCCGCCGTTCACGTCGACGGTCACATAGCGCCAGGCGCCGTCCATCGCGCTTCCCGCGGAGGACTGGCAGTTCTTCCGTCCCGCGAACCAGGCGCGGTTCGGCACCATCTCGAGCGTCGCGTCCTCCCGGAGCACCTTCTCCAGCGCTTGGAGGTCGGACGCCGCGAAGGCGGTCACGTACGCCTCGAGCAGCTCCCGCTGCCGCTGTGTCGGCGGCGTCGTCGGCTTGCCCGCGTCCAGTGCCGCGCGGGCCCTCTGCAGCGAGCTCTTCACCGCCGGGACCGTGG
>NZ_JBFAZH010001671.1:0-1275 GCF_040681735.1 Actinoplanes sp. NPDC051633
AGAATCTGCGCCGCGGATACTACGAACTCGCGGTCGACGTCCGGCCTGCGCAGCGGCTCGCTGCGGCGTTCACCGAACTTGCCCGAGCGATCTAGACATGGGCGCACGCTGGACCTCCGTCCGCCCACCATCTCCCAATGCAACAGAGCCGACCGAAGTCGATCGAAGCCGCGGGCTTCGCAACTAGGGAGGACCTCAGGGCGTTCACCGCCTCAGCCAATCGCCCGGACGTTGCAGGCGCGAAGGCGAGACACGCACGCATGTCAGGCGGTCTGCCAAAGCGGACGATGACTGTCGCCGAAGCACGCGCCTTCATTAGCGACCTGGTTCGCGCATGGCTGGACTCGCTGCAGTAATCGTGCGTTGACTTCCCACACCGCCAGTTACACACTGTGCCTGTCACTCGATCGGGGTCTTCCCGCAGGGCCGGTGGTCGCTTAAGGTGAGTGTCGCCTACCCGCACAGTTTCGCAGTCCATCTCGGCTGCCCTTGTGTCGTGGGAGGTTCCTCGTGGGCGACAGCCTCACTCTCGGTGGAACAGCGCTGGTCGGCGCCAGCTTCGCCCTCATCTCAGCTCTTGCCCTCATCGGTTCAGTACATCCCGATGAAAAGCGCCGAGCTGATGCTCGCGAAGTGCTGGACCGCATTTTGAAGCTGTTCACGCGCAATCGTCGGTAGAGACCTCGGATCGTCCGGCCGTGTCCACGTCCACTGATGCGGTCGGCTGCTCCCTCTGCGGCTGGCTGTGCACCGGCGTTGTTGCATTGCGAGATAAGCGACGCGTTGAGCTCGCCGGACAGTGTCAGATCGCCTGAGCGAGTTCGGTGAATGCCGCATCGACCCGCAGTGCGGGCATGGCGTCGTTCCCGAGTTCGTAGTGGCCGCGGCGCAGATTCCGGACGAGGGCATGGCCGGCGATCACAACCTGCGCTGTCCGATCAGTCTGCAGCCCGCGCATCGGTCTCAGTCGGCGCTTGAGCTGGCCGTGATCGGCTTATATCGGTTGTTGGCGTACTGCTCGACGTGGTGCCACGCCGAAGGCGCCAGTTCGTCGAGCACGGCCGGGTAGACCGGTGCGGCGTCGGTGACCACCTCGGTTGGTGTCACCTTCAACGTGCGCAGCGCCCGGGTGAAGAATCGGCGGGCGGCCGCGGCGTTGCGGTGGACCGTGAGCAGCACGTCGATGACCTGGCCGTGCTGGTCGACGGCCCGGTACACGTAGCGCCAGACGCCGTTGACCTTGATGTATGTCTCGTCGACGTACCAACGGTCGCC
>NZ_JBFAZH010001672.1:0-1275 GCF_040681735.1 Actinoplanes sp. NPDC051633
GTTCTGGGTACGCCGTTCGCGGTCGTTGCCGGCCTGGTGTACAACTTCCTGCCGTTCATGGTGCTGCCGGTGTACGTGGCCCTGGAACGCATCGACCCGCGGGTGGTCGAGGCGGCCCGTGACCTGTACGCCGACCCGGCCACCGCCTTCCGCAAGGTGATCCTGCCGCTCGCGCTGCCCGGGGTCTTCGCCGGCGTGCTGATGACGTTCGTGCCGGCCAGCTCCGACTACGTCAACTCGGCGGTGCTGGGCAGCTCGTCGACCACGATGATCGGCCAGGTGATCCAGGCGCAGTACCTGACCACCTCGGACTACCCGACCGCGTCGGCGCTGTCGTTCACGCTGATGGCGGTGCTGCTGATCGGGGTCTTCATGTATGCGAGGGCGCTCGGCACGGAGGACGTGATGAAGGTGGCGGCGCGATGACGGCTGTTCTCGATCGCCTGTCGCGGACGGCCGCGCCCCCGGCGAAGAAGCGGCGGTTCAACGGCATCCGGGCGCTGCACGTCTACACCTGGATCATCATCGCCTGGCTGACCCTGCCGGTCCTCGTAATGATCCTGTTCGGCTTCAACGACACCCCGGGCCGCTACAACCAGACCTGGGAGGGCTTCACGTTCAAGTGGTACGGCCGCGTCTTCGGCATCGACGCGCTCACCTCGGCGCTGATCGTCTCGCTGGTCGTCGCGGTGATCACCGCCGTGCTGGCCGGGGCGCTGGGCACCGGCATCGGGTACGCGCTGGGCCGCTACCGGTTCCGCGGCTCGGGCACGGTCAACCTGATCCTGTTCGCCACCATGTCCGCGCCGGAGCTGGTGATGGGCGCGTCGCTGCTGACCCTCTTCGTCTCGCTGGGCGTCGGGCTCGGCGCGGTGACGATCACCATCGCGCACGTGATGTTCTCCATCTCGTTCGTGGCCGTGGTGGTGCGCTCCCGGGTGCTCACGCTGGACCGATCGCTCGAGGAGGCGGCCGCCGACCTCGGCGCGACACCGTGGACGACGTTCTGGCGGGTCACCTTCCCGCTGATCCTGCCCGCGGTGGGTTCCGGCATGATGCTCGCCTTCGCCCTGTCCATCGACGACTTCGTGGTCACCAACTTCACCGCCGGCACCACCACCACGTTCCCGCTGTGGATCTGGGGCGCCACCCGGGTCGGCCTGCCGCCCCAGGTGAACGTCATGGGCACGCTGATCTTCCTGGTCGGTGTGCTCATCGCGGTGATGTCCTCGGTGCGGTCCCGGCCGCGCCGCAACCGTGGCTGACGCCCTCGCC
>NZ_JBFAZH010001673.1:0-1273 GCF_040681735.1 Actinoplanes sp. NPDC051633
ACCCGCCGGCCAGGGTGACTGGCCTCTCGTCGCTCGGCCACCACCAGGCCGGCGTGGCTGCCTCCTTGACCGGTGGTGGCCGTGACGGACCGCTGTGTGCTGGGCCGGCGACGAGGCCGGCGTGGCTGCGGCCTTGACCGGTGGTGGCCGTGACGGCCGCTGTGTGCTGGGCCGGCGATCAGGCCGGCGTGGCTGCGGCCTTGACCAGCGCGGGACCGTGACGGCCGCTGTGTGCTGGGCCGGCGATCAGGCCGGCGTGGCTGCGGCCTTGACCAGCGCGGGACCGTGACGGCCGCTGTGTGCTGGACCGACGATCAGGCCGGCGTGGCTGCGGCCTTGACCAGCGCGGGACCGTGACGGCCGCTGTGTGCTGGACCGGCGACGAGGCCGGCGTGGCTGCCGCCTTGACCAGCGCGGGACCGTGACGGCCGCTGTGTGCTGGACCGACGATCAGGCCGGCGCGCAGGTCGTGGTCGACGTGCTGAACGCGCCGACGCTGCCGCCCGCCGAGGTTCGCGGCTTCTTCACGTGGGCGGGCAGAACGCTGGTGGCCGCAGAGGTCGATGCCGGCGTCGCGCAAACGCGACCGTCGACATCGCCGGGCCGGACCGGGCCCCGATGAGCGAGATGGTCGCCCGGGCCCTGGTCGCGAGGGCGACCGGCGCAAGGTGATCACCGACCCGGCCTCGTCCTGCGCCGGCGCCGAGGTCGACGACGAGTCCCTGGTCCCGCTCGGCGCGACGCACCTCGCCGACTGACGCCCGCCGCCTGAACGGCTCGATCAGGCGTAGCTGCCGTCGGTCAGTTCCTCCAGCAGGGTCGGGGCGGCGGGTTTCCAGCCCAGCGACCGGGCCTTGGCGCCCGTCGCCTGCTGGTCCAGCAGCAGCGCCCCGCCGAATCCGTCGCCCAGCCGGGCCCGCGTCTGCTCCGGCGACTCCGCCACGACGTCGGCGGACACGGCCGACACCAGCTCACGGACGGTCGGGTTGACGCCGGACACGCCGATCACCCGGCCGAGGCCCGCACCCTGCGTGACCACCAGGGCGTAGAGGGCGGCGATGTCGTCCACGTGGACCGTCGTCCAGTGCTGGGAGCCGTCGCCGACCAGGCGGTTCTGCCCGGCGATCACGTCGCCCGGGATCCCGGCGCCGTGGCCGTGGACGATGCCCGGCTGGATCAGCGTCGCGGCCAGGCCGGGCGCGGACAGCACGGCGTCCTCGACCGGCAGCCGCCACGCGGTCAGCGCCGGCGGTGCTGCGGGGGAGTCCTCGGT
>NZ_JBFAZH010001674.1:0-1272 GCF_040681735.1 Actinoplanes sp. NPDC051633
GGTCAGCGGTCGAAGGTCTGTGCGAGCGAGCAGACCGCCAGCAGGCGGCGCAGCACCCAGTCGTTGACGGTCCAGTCGATCTCGCCGGCCGGCGGGGTCCAGCCGTGCTTGAACGCGGCGTCGCGGACACCCTCGGCGTAGGCCGCCAGGACGACCGGGCTCAGCGCCCGGACGTCGGCGGAGAGACTGTCCCGCACGCCGGCGGCGTGCTGGTCGACGGCGGCGAGCAGGGCCGGCGACGAGGCCGTGGCGGCCAGGCCGGAGACGCCGACGGACGCCGTCAGCTCGTCGAGGGACGCGTGGGCGGAGCGCAGGGCAGCGCGGGCGGCAGCGCCGCTGAACAGGCCATTCATAAGAGAGAACTATCCGGAGCTCCGGGTAGCTGACGGTTCTCCCGACCGGTGCAGACCGGTTGAAGTTATTCCGCCGGCTCGCCCGGCTCCACGGTTTGCGGGCGGCGCCGGGCCGCGTCGTCCGCCAGGATGACCGAGGCCACGACCACGGCGACCACCACGGCGAAGAGCCAGGAGGCGTCGTCGACCAGGCGTGCCGCGAGGGGCGCTTGAGACGCCATCAGGAGAAAGCCCAACCAGGCGAAGCGGCGCTGGCGCTCGGAGAGGAAGCCGTCAGATCGCATCCGGACAGTCTGCCGCGATCCGGACGCACTGCCGTCACCCGTTCGGCCGATTCCGCGTTGGGACGATGGTGCCACCACTGCTGAGTCGAGCTCGCTCAACGATGCTGTTCGCAGTGGTCGCCCTGCTCACCGTGGCCGCCTGTGCGCCGCAGGTGCCCCTGCCGCCACCGGCCCCCGAGCACGTCCTGACGGCCCCTCTGCGCGGACGCAACGTCGCCGCGCTGCTGGTCACCGACGCCGCGTCACGCGTCGAGGTCGAGTCCGTCGAGCTCCCCGGCCAGCTCTATCGGATCACCACACCGGCCGATGGCGGGCTGGTGCCGCGGGTGACCGTCACGAGGGGGCTGGTGCGGGTCGAGCTGCGGTTCGTCGGCCGGACCGGGCCGGACACCGTGCGCATCCTGCTCAACCGGTCGGTGCGCTGGGACGTCCGGCTCCCGGCCGGGGCGGGGGAGCAGCGCCTGGACCTGTCCACCGGGTGGATCTCGCGGGTGGAGCTGGGCGCCGCCGGCCTCGTCGAGATGCAGCTGCCGAGGCCCCGCGGGCGGGTGCCACTGGTGTTCCGGGAGAGCGTCGGAGCACTGCTGATGCGCGTCGCGGGGGCCCCCCCCCCGGGCGCGGGCCCGGGGGGCGAC
>NZ_JBFAZH010001675.1:0-1271 GCF_040681735.1 Actinoplanes sp. NPDC051633
CCAGCGGGTTCGGGTAGCTGGTCGGCGCCGCGGTAGAAGTCGCGGAGCCGGTCGCGGACCTTGGGTGTCTGACCGGCGGCGAGCGGGGTGGGCGGCCAGCCGGTCGTGGTGATCAGGGTGCGGCCGGGCCGCAGCCCGGCCAGGAACGCCGACTGCAGTGTCTGCACCGGCATCCGCGCCTGCTGGTCGCGCGGGAGGCCGAACGCCCGGCAGGCCCGATCCAGGATCCGGTCGCGGCGGCCGGCGGCGATGTGCAGCTCGCAGGTGGCGCAGGTGGCCCATCTGTCGCCGAACATCTGCCCGGTACCGCTGTGCGTGCCGCTGACGATGCCGGCGACCAGGGTCGCGCCGGTCAGCGCCCAGATCGGGAAGGGGTCGCTGCAGAAGTCGCAGGTGCGGCGGACCGTGGGCAGGGTGCGCGACGGCACCGGCACCGGTTCGTGGCCGGTGCCGGGCTGGTCGAGCGGGTGCAGGTAGCGGGGCGGGTCGCCGAGGGTGTTCAGCGGTGTGGTGCAGACCTGGCAGGCCATCTCCTCGTGCATGCTCACGCCCCCGCCCCGCCGTGCCCGTGGCCATCCCCCGGCTCGTAGCCCTCCAGTGGCCCGTGCCCGTGCAGGTCCCGCAGCCGCGGGCCGCGGCGCCCGCGGGCATGCGGCATGGTCATGCCGCGGTGGAAGACGACCCGGCGGGCGCCGCCGGCGGTCTTGGCGTGGTACATGGCGATGTCGGCCAGCCGCAGCGCCGCCGCGCACGGCACGCTGGTGCTGGTCAGCGAGATGCCGACGCTGGCGGTGGGCACGACGGTGATGGGGTCGCCGTCGACGGTCAGGGTGACCGGCTGGGCGATCATGGTGACGAACATGTCGGCGGCGCGGTCCAGGTTGCCGTACAGCGGCAGCCACGCGGCGAACTCGTCGCCGGACAGCCGGGCGGCCACCCCGAGGTGCAACCGGGCGGCCTCGTCGATGCGGCGGGCGACCTCGGTGAGCAGGTCGTCGCCGGCGGCGTGCCCGAGCACGTCGTTGATCTGCTTGAAGCCGTCGATGTCGATCAGCACGACCGACGCGGCCCGGCCGGGACGCGCGGCGGCGTCCGCGGCGTGGGCGGTGAGCAGGCCGTCGCGGTTGTACAGGCCGGTGAGCCGGTCGCGCAGCAGCCGGCGGCGGGCCTCGTCGAGGGCGGCGGTGAGCCGCCGCACGGCGTGCCGGTTGCTCAGCCGGTTGCTCAGCCATCCGGCGGTGAACGCCAGGACGGTGATCGCCGCGCACGTG
>NZ_JBFAZH010001676.1:0-1269 GCF_040681735.1 Actinoplanes sp. NPDC051633
AAGACGAGCAACGCGCCCAGGATCAGCGCCGGCCCGAGCAGGCTCGGCGTGCTGTCCGGCGTGGCCGCCGTCGGGTCCAGCGCGACACCGCTGTCGTCGGCCGGCGGCGGGATGAGCGCCTCCTCGGACTCGTCCGGCTCCGGCGTCGACGGCGCCGGGGCCGGCGAGGAGGCGGACGGCGACGGCGCGGCGCCGGACCCCTCCACCTTGCTGGTCGCGGAGGTCTGGGCGAGAAGGGTACGGCCGGCGTCGAAGGCCTGCGCGTTGAAGGCGACCCGGCCGGTGGGCGTGTCCTTGTCGAACCGCACCCGGTACCGGGCGGTGACCGTACGCCCGCGGCACAGCTCGCCCGGGTCCAGCCGCACGTCGGTCAGCCGCGCGGTCGACCCTTCGGTCCGCACCCGCAGGGGGAACGCCCCGTCGTCCTCGATCCGCTCGACCTCGACGTCGTCGATCGCGACCCCGTCCACGGTCAGCACCATCGACCAGCGGACCTTCCGGCAGCGCCCGTCGTTCTCGGTGGACACCACCGCCTCGACGACCTCGGCGTCGTCACCGGCCTCGAACTCGCCGGGCAGTTCCGTCATCTTCACTTCCACGCCGTCCACCTCGGCCCGCGCGGGCGAGGGAAGCAGCAGCGCAGCGGTGGTGCTCACGGCAAGGGATAGCAGCAGGGCAGCAATGCGATGCCGCACGGCAATCATCTCCTTACGCAGAGTGTTTGCGGCCTCTGCACACCAAGTAGTTCGCAGCCGGGGGACGAAAGGTTCACACGGTGTCCCGGCTCACTCACCGGAGCACTTTATTTTTGCCTTAGCTGAGGGTTTCGACTCCATGTTCGGGCAGCTCAACACCCTTGTTCAGGAGTGCTATGGCGGGGCGTCCGGAACCGCCGGGCAAAGTTCTCGCCGAAGGTTCATCCGAACCGGCCCGGCCTACGTAGATGGGGGAGGGCACGAAAGGACCGCCACCCAGTGTGTAGAAGTGCAAAGGAGCAAACGCGGTCCCCGGCCTGTCAGAACTGAAGCGCGGGGCACCCCCCACGGGTGCCGGCGTCCCGACCGCCCACCGACGGACGCGACACCGCTGCGGAGAACGAGGAGTCAATGGCCCGGACGAAGCTGAAAGAACGACCCGCCAGTCGTGTGGCAGTGCCCATGGACGCCACCGGTGGACTTGAACACCATTCTCTTTGCCATATAAAGCTCGTGTTTGCTTAAACGATGATTTTGCATAATCTATATCACAATTTAAGCCACTTTTTTCTTC
>NZ_JBFAZH010001677.1:0-1267 GCF_040681735.1 Actinoplanes sp. NPDC051633
CGGAACCTCCGAGGTGAAGCGGCGCAGCGCACCCGTGTCCCACAGCGCGATCGGGTAGACGCAGTCTGCCCCGGCCTCGAGGTAGGCGTTCGCGCGCCGCACCGCCTCGGGAAGTAGCTCCTGCTGAACGTCGCGGCCGGCGCCGGCGCGGAACGGGCCGACGTAGACGTCGATCCGGGCGTTGATGACGAGCCGGTAGCCGTCGTCGGACGCCGCCCGGCGAACCTCCTTGATCCATTCCACGTGCCGGTCCGGATCGCGAAGGGTGCCCGCGGCGTGATCGGTGTCCTCAAGGTTGCAGCCGGCGGCTCCCGCGTTCCGCAACGCGGCCACCAGGTCGGCCGGCTCCATTCCGTAGCCGGCCTCGGCGTCGACCGTCACGGGAACGTCGACGCCCCGCGCGATCCGCGCGGCCGCGGCGAGCATCTCGTCGGCGGGCGCGCCCTCGTGGTCCTCGTACCCCAGCGCGGTGGCCACGCCGTCGCTCGTGGTCGCGACCACCGGAAAGCCGGCCGCCACCACGGCTTTCGCCGTGGCGACATCCCAGACGTTCGGGAGCAGGAGAGGGGAGCCGGGCCGGTGCAGCGAACGCAACTGGTCGCAACGGCTATGGAGCTCCGGCTTCTGCACGGCGGTCACACGATGAATCTACGCGCCGGCGCGGCCACACGGCTGTACCGTCCGGACGGTACAGTAACGGGATGGGAACTGCACGGGAGCGCATTCTGGACGCGGCCGAGGAACTGATCATCTCGGGTCAGGTGCCGCCGGCGTTGGACGCCGTGGCTGCGGCTGCGGGCGTGAGCAAAGGTGGCCTGCTCTATCACTTCGACAAACAGTCCCTGCTGCGGGCGTTGGTGACCCGGGCGGTGCAACGGTTCGACGAGCGGCTGACGGCGGCCGCATCGCACGGGATGATGGCCGCGGCATGGTTGCGGTTGTCGGTTCCCGAGCCCGGTGAGCGCATCGTGTACCGGGCGATGATGTCGATGATGCGGCTGACCGCCACCGGCGAGTTCGATCTGCCGGGTGAGGTGGGCGACGCCGAACAGCGGTGGCAGCAGATGCTGACTGCCGAGTTGGGCGACCCGGTCCGGGCCCGGCTGGTGCGGCTCGTCGGTGACGGGCTGTTCATGGCCGCGCTGACCGGTCCGCCCCCGACCTCGGACGAGGTGGATCAACTGCTGCACCACCTCGGCCTGCGCACGGCAGCCGAGCAGGCGGAGTCGTGACCGCCGCGCTCCTGGCCGGTGTCGCCGGTCTGGCC
>NZ_JBFAZH010001678.1:0-1267 GCF_040681735.1 Actinoplanes sp. NPDC051633
GGCGGTGTGCCAGGAGATCCGTACCCGCGGGGCGAGCCGGGCGTACGTCTCCTGGGAACCTCGCCCCGGCGGGCCGGAGGAGTTCTACGTCAAGCTGGGTTTCCGGCCGACGGGGGAGCGCACCGGGGAGCAGACGGTCGGCGTCCGAGATCTCTGAAACGGACACGGTCAGGTGTCGGCGAGAGCGTCGACCGGAACGGCGCGGGCGGCGCGGCGCCCGGGCAGCACCGAGGCGATCATCCCCGCGGCGACGGCCACGGCCGCGACCGCCACCGTCTGCGCCGGTGACATCGCGAACCGGACCGACGAGAAGTTGAGCTCGTTGCTGATGGCGTGGGTGCCGACCCAGCCGAAGAACATGCCCGCCGCCGCGCCGACGGCGGTCCCGGCGATGCTCAGCAGAACGGCTTCGACGGCGAGCATCCAGCGCAGTTGGCGGCGCTGTAGGCCGAGGGCGCGAAGCAGCGCCGACTCGCGGGTGCGCTCCAGCACCGACAGGCCGAGGGTGTTGCCGACACCGACGAGCGCGATCAGCACCGCGACCGCGAGCAGCATCGTGCTGATCATCAGCAGCCGGTCGAGCAGTTCCCCGTACAGGGCTTTGCCCGTCAGCCCGCCGCCCACCTCGGCACCGGTGATCGGGGCCGCGACGGTACGCAGGGCGGAGCGCAGTGCGGTGATGTCCGCGTCGGGTGCGGCCTGCGCCCATACGCTGCCGATCGGCGCGTCCGGGGCCAGGCGGCGCAGCACGGTGGGTGCGACGATGAGCGAGTCGGCCGGTGCGAGATGGTCACCCCGGACCGGCAGCCGCACCGCACCAGCCGGCCCGGTGAGGGTGGCGACGGTGCCGTCGCGGACGCCGCGGTCCTCCAACAGGTACGGGTCGGCCAGGAGCACGTCGTCGGCGATCGCCGGGCGCGGCTCCGACAGCAGGCCCAGAGCCTTGGCGTCGGGACCGAGCACCCGCAACGCGGCGGGGTCGAGGCCGGCGTCGAACCGCACCCGGGCGGAGCGCACGCCGACGGCCGTCGTTATCCCGGCCACCCCGGCGACGTCGGTGACGGCCCGGTCCGGCAGCGGCCCGTCGAACATCGACACGGTGACGTCCACCGGGAAGCGGGCGTCCAGGCTGCTGTTCGCGGTCGCTTTCATGCTCGCGGCGTATTGGGAGGTCAATATATTAAAATCGATTAATATTTTTATAATTAAAATAAAAGTTAAAGTTTAAAATACAAAAAAAAAATAATTAAAAAAAACATCATTATAC
>NZ_JBFAZH010001679.1:0-1264 GCF_040681735.1 Actinoplanes sp. NPDC051633
AGAATATAATTTTGAAGTAACTGTCGTTTCATTGTCGTCCATCTGTCGGCAATTTTTCGTGTTCATTTTTTTAGTTGAGGACCCGACCGGACCGTGGCCCGGCTGACCGCGGCCCTCGAACGCGGGCTGATCACCGAGTCCGACATCCAGGACGCGGCCCGGCGGATCCTCGCCGTCCGGTTCCGGCTGGGCGAGTTCGATCCGGACGCGGACCCATACGCCGGCATCACCGCCGACGTGGTCAACTGCGCCGCACACCAGGATCTGGCCCGGGAGGCCGCCCGCCGGAGCGTGGTGCTGCTGCGCAACGAGGGCGGGCTGCTTCCGCTGCCGGCCACCACGCGCGTCGCGGTGCTCGGGCCGCTGGCCGGCACGTTGTTCACCGACTGGTACAGCGGCACCCTCCCGTATGCGGTGACGCTGCGGGACGCGCTGCCCGACGCGGTCCATGCCGAGGGCGTGGACCGGATCTTGCTCAGCGGACCCGGCGGCCCGGTCGGCGTCGGCGGCGGGCTGCTCGACGTGCTCGACTGGGGCGGGGGTGTGCTGACGCTGCGGGCCGGCGGGCGGTATGTGCGGGCGCGGGACGACGGTGTGCTGGTCGCCGACCGGACCGCGCCCGGCGAGTGGGTGGTGCGGGAGACCTTCGAGGTCGCGTACGCCGGGGATGAAGTGCGGTTGCGCAACGTCGCCCTGGACCGCTGGGTGGTCGTGGACTTCGACGGGACCCCGCGGGCGTCGGCCCCGACGGCGGCGGAGGCGACGCCGTTCACCGCCTCCCTCGTCGTCGATGGGCTCGCCGCCGCCGCCGAGGTGGCCGCCCAGGCGGACGTGGCGGTGGTGGTGCTGGGCAACCATCCGATGGTGAACGGGCGCGAGACGCAGGACCGCGCCGACCTCGGCCTGCCGCCGGCGCAGGACGCGTTGCTGCGCGCCGTCCGGGCCGCCAACCCGCGCACGGTCCTCGTCGTGACCAGCAGCTATCCGTACGCGATCGGCTGGGCCGCCGAGCACGTGCCGGCCATCCTGTGGTCGTCGCACGGCGGTCAGGAGTCCGGCGCCGCGCTCGCCGAGCTGCTGCTCGGCCGCACGGCAGACGGCGTCGCGGTCGAGCCCACCGGGCGGCTGCCGCAGACCTGGTATCGCGGCGCGGAGGACCTTCCCGACCTGTTCGACTACGACATCATCGGAAGCGAGGCGACCTACCAGTATTTCCGCGGGCGGCCACTGTTCCCGTTCGGGCACGGCCTCGGCTACACCCGCT
>NZ_JBFAZH010001680.1:0-1262 GCF_040681735.1 Actinoplanes sp. NPDC051633
ACGCCTTGACCGCCGCCTCGATGCCGTAGGCACCGCGGCCGAAGTACACCGAGTTCAGGTAGCGACCGAGGATCTCGTCCTTCTTGTAGTGGTCCTCCATCTTGCGGGCGAGGACCGCCTCACGCAGCTTGCGGTTGTAGCTGATCTCCTTGAGATCCGCCGCGTGGCGGGCGTACTGCTGGGTGATCGTCGAGGCACCCTGCGTGTCGCCGCCGGTGAAGTTGTTCCACGCCGCGCGGATGATGCCCTTCATGTCGATGCCGTTGTGGTCGAGGAAGTTCTTGTCCTCCGCGGCCATCACGGCTTCGCCGATGATGGGGTTGATGCTCTGGTACGGCACCAGCGACCGGTTCACGTCGCCGATGGTGGCGATCTGCGTCTTGTTGTCCTCGGCGAAGAGCTGGGTGACCTGGTCCTCGGCCTTGGGCTCGATGAAGTCCACGTCGTCGAAGAAGTACGCGCCGGCCACCACGCCACCGCCGAGCAGCATCACCACGACGGCCGCGGCGGCGGTCAGGATGTTCGCCCGGCGGCGCCGCTTCGCCGCCTTCGACACGTCCTTGCCGCCGCGCGAAGAGCCCGGCCCGCCGATGGGGCCGCTCAACTCGTCGTAGGCCGGACCGGGGCGCACCGCGGCGCGGGCCACGGCGGCGCGGCCACCGTACCCACCGGTGTTGCCCTCACCGACCGGGGCGCGACCGCCGACGCGGGCCGAACCCACCTGGGCCGAACCCACCTGGGCCGAGCCGACCTGGGCACGGCCGCTGGGGGCGCCCACCGGGACGCGCCCGCTGGATGTGCCCACCGAGGCGGAACCGCTGACGCCCGCCCGGCCGGCGGTCCGACGATAGGCGTCGGGCGCGTCGGCAGGCGCGGGGGACCCGGGCACTCTGGCCCGGGCGCGCGCAGACTGCGAATCGCCGTACGAACTCATCGATCACACCTACCGGTCGCGGTGGCGCGCCATGGAAGCCCTGGAGGGGCTGCCGGAAGCCGCGTCACAGACTGAGGTTGTGGGCTGCGACGCCGCAGCCGCCCTGTCGGATGTCAAGAATGACCGATTTCGGCGCTGGATGCGCGCACCGGTCGCAATCGTGTCCACGTTAGCGAGAGGGGAATGGTTCATCGACGTCCCTCCCACAGATGTGACGACGACCCTGTCTCGCGGGGGCGGCCCGCGGGGGAAACCCCCCCCGCCGCGGCCCCCGCAAGTTCCTCCGCCTTCAGCCCGGCCCGCCCCCCCACGTACAGCTGGAACAGGA
>NZ_JBFAZH010001681.1:0-1260 GCF_040681735.1 Actinoplanes sp. NPDC051633
GCTGAACGCCGCCGCCCCCGACGTGTGGGTGGAGCTGCACCCTCAGGACGCGGCCCGGCACGGCATCGCCGAGGGTGACCTGGTCGGCGTCGCCTCCCCGCGCGGCGGCATCGAGGCCCGGGCCCGGATCGGCGGCATCCGCCCGGGGGTGGTGTTCGTGCCGTTCCACTACGGCTACTTCGACCTCACCCCGTCCGACCGCCGGCCCCGGGCCGCCAACGAGATGACCGTGACCACCTGGGACCCGGTGTCCAAGCAGCCGATCTTCAAGGTCGCCGCGGTCCGCATCGCCCGACTCGCCGGATCGGAGGGCTGACCCATGCACCTCGCCCACTACCTCGGACTGCTGCACCGGGCCCAGCTCACGCTGGCCGACGCCTTCCGGCAGGTGGCCGGCGCGCACGGTGACGAGCCGGACATCGAGCACCTGTGCCGCCGCCAGGCCGAGCGGTGCGACGAACACGCGGCACGGCTGGAGCCGTTCGCGCGGCGCTACGCCGAGGACGCGCCCAACGAACCGGAACGGTTGCACTCCGAGCTGTTCCGCGGCACCCGGACCGGCGGCATCGGCCTGCTGCGCGACCTGCAGGACCTGTACCTGATGGCCGCCGAGTGCGACGTGTGCTGGACGGTCGTCGGCCAGGCCGCCCAGGGCCTCCGCGACCGCGCCCTTCTCGAGGTCGTCACCGGGTGCGAGGGGGAGACCGCGCTGCAGCTCGCCTGGATCCGCACCCGGATGAAGCAGGCCGCCCCGCAAGCCTTGGTCGTGGCCGACTGAATCGGGCGGCGCGATGGCTCTATCGTCGGTGGCGTGTCGTGGCGGGATGAGCTGAACAGCGATGACGACCTGGCCCGGATCCTCGCGATCGGGCAGGCCGCCCGGGAGGGCGGCCCCGAGCTGATCGACGCCATGCTCGACGTCGCGCTGCACGACTCCACCGAGGTGCAGACCACCGGCGGCATGGCAGAGGTCTGGGAGAAGTGTGGCGACGCCGCCGCGGGGGCGCTCAAGGGCATCCTCGAGCGTCACGGCGGCGGCGTCGACGAGCGGGTCCGGGCCGCCGCGTTCGATGTGGACAACGACGACCAGCGGGTCGGCGTGCTGCTCCACCGCCTCGGCGCACGATACGAGCCGGTGCGGCGGGAGCTGGAGACCAGCGGCGACGAGCGGCTGCGGATCCGGGCGCTCAAGGCCATTCCGCCGTTCGACCGCTCGCCGGAGCTCGGCGTGCGGTTCCTCGCCGACCCGTCGCCCGCAGT
>NZ_JBFAZH010001682.1:0-1259 GCF_040681735.1 Actinoplanes sp. NPDC051633
CTCGTGGTCGTCCAGCCCACCACCACCAGTGAGGACGAATTTCATGGAACCCCGATTCGACATGTTCGGCAACGAGCTGGCCGGCCGGTTCGCCAAGCGGTTCGCGAACGCCGCCATGGTCATCCATCAGTCGACGCTGCCGCACCCCATCCAGGAGCTGGTCTCGCTGCGGGCCAGCCAGATCAACGGCTGCGGCTGGTGCATCGACATGCACGTGAAGGAGGCGGCCGCCGCGGGTGAGTCCGCGGTCCGGCTGCACCTGGTCGCGGCGTGGCGCGAGTCCACCGTGTTCACCGAGGCCGAGCAGGCCGCCCTGGCGCTGGCCGAGGAGGGCACCCGGCTCGCGGACGCGCACCAGGGCGTGTCCGACGAGACCTGGGCGCAGGTGCGCAAGCACTACGACGACGATCAGATCGCCGCGCTGGTTGCGCTGGTGGCGCTGATCAACGCGGCGAACCGGCTCGCGGTGGTCGTGCACCAGAAGGGCGGCTCGTACGAGCCCGGCATGTTCGCCGCCGCGCTGAGCTGACCGTCGCCGTCCCGGGCCGGTCGAGGAGGATCCGGTCGAGGAGGTTCTGGTCGCCGAAATCCGGTTGCCACGGCCGGCCCGGACGGGCAACGTCGGCAGCGATCAACCAGTGCGTCACGTCCGGCAGAGGGAGAAGCCAGTGCGAGCAGCGTTCATGTCCACCCCGGGAGCAATCGCCTTCGATCCAAGGGACATGACGCTTGACCACGCTCAATCTCGGCATTCTCGCGCACGTCGACGCCGGTAAGACCAGTCTCACCGAGCGGCTGCTGTTCACCGCCGGTGTGATCGACGAGGTCGGCAGCGTCGACGACGGCAGCACCCGCACCGACTCGCTCGAGCTGGAACGCCGCCGCGGCATCACCATCAGGTCCGCGGTGGTGTCGTTCCCGCTCGGCGGTGTCACCGTCAACCTGATCGACACGCCCGGCCACCCGGATTTCATCGCCGAGGTGGAGCGGGTGCTCGGCGTGCTCGACGGCGTCGTGCTGGTGGTGTCGGCGGTCGAGGGGGTGCAGGCGCAGACGCGGGTGCTGGCGCGGACGCTGCACCGGCTGCGGCTGCCGTATCTGATCTTCGTCAACAAGGTGGACCGGGCCGGCGCCCGCGACGACGACCTGCTGGCGGAGATCGCCGGCCGGCTGACCCCGGACATCGTGCCGGTGACCACGGTGACCAACCCTTGAATTAGTACAGAGGTGTAATTTCGTAACTGCCATAGAAATAGACC
>NZ_JBFAZH010001683.1:0-1259 GCF_040681735.1 Actinoplanes sp. NPDC051633
GCCGCCCTCGCGCGGCTGCGCCACGTGCAGCACCGTCCACCGCCCCGCCACTGAAGTGGTCATCGCCGCCACCGCAGGCGGTCACGGACGGCCTTGACCCAGGGCGCCTTCTCCTTGGCCAGCTCGGTCGCGCGGCGCAGGGCGAGCACGCCGCGGGCGTATCCGCCGCCGCGCAGGCTGCCCGGGCGGACGAGCAGGACGCGTCGGTTCGGCGCCTCGGCCGGGCGCCAGGTCGACTTGTGCCCCTCGGCGCCGCGCAGCATGCTCATCGTCGGCCGGCCCAGCCGGTGCGCCAGCGGCAGGGCGTCGGCCAGCAGCATGGTGGTCACGTCGACCCGGCCGCGCAGTGCGGGATCGACCCCGAAGAGGTAGCCGCCCACCAGGTCGCGGCCGATCAGGATCAGCGACGAGGCGAGCAGCTCGCCGTCGAAGCGGTACTCGACGAGAGCCGCCTCACCGCGAGAGATCATCGCGGTGACGGCCCGGGTGAGATGCTCGGCGAACGCGGGCGCGAAGTGCTCCGGGTTGCCGCCGCGGCCGTGCCACTGGCGCCGGTGCAGCCGCAGGAGGCTCTCGACCGCCTGCGGCGCCTCGCCGGCCGCGACCTCGCGTACCTCGGGGGCGGCCTTCTTCAGCTGGTTGAGGCGGCGGCGGACAGTCTTGCGGGAGTGCGACGGCAGCCCGCGCACCAGGTCTTCCATCTCGCTCGAGGGCAGCTCGAGGCAGAGCGAGCCGGCGGTCTCGTGGTGCGGGCCGGGCCACGCCGCTACCAGCGCCGTGCCGGTGCGCGACTCCGGGAGGTCGATCGCCTGCCATCCCCGGTCGCCGACCATGGCGGTGGCCAGGATCGGTGCGGCAGCGGCGGCGGTCTCGTCGTCGAGCAGCACGTCGGTGAAGTCGGTGATGCTGCCGCCGAGCGGCGTCAGCACCGGGCAGCCGGCCCGCCATCGCAGCTGGAACGCGGCCGCGCCGACCAGCCGGCCGCGGTGCCGGACCAGGAACACCCGGAGGCGTCCGGGCACGCCGTAGGACCGCCACCAGGAGTGCACCCAGGCGTACGCCTGGAAGGGTGATGCCGCGGCGCAGCGGTCGAAGAGGTCGTTCCACTCGGTGGCCAGGTCGTCCAGGGCGTCGTCACCGCGGCGGACGTCGGTCGTCCAGAGCTCGACCACTCTGGCTCTGTCTTCAGTCCGGTCAGGGGCGGCGGTGGGGCTGTGGACGGCTCTGTCTTCAGTCCGGTCAGGGGTGGCGGCGGGGCT
>NZ_JBFAZH010001684.1:0-1258 GCF_040681735.1 Actinoplanes sp. NPDC051633
GGGTGACCTGGTCGACCGAGGTGGCCGCGCCGAGGTCGATCTGCACCCACTGCGGGAACGCGTTACTCGGGCTCTCCCAGTAGGAGCTCGGGTTCTGGTCGTTGACGAGATTCGCGCCGAAGCCGCCGAGGGAGGCGCTGGCGCTGACCGCCTTGCCGGGGGAGAGGTTGGGGCCGGCCGCCCGGGCCGGGGCGGCGAACAGCCCGGACGCTGCGGCGAGGACGAGGGCGAGGAAGCCGCCGGCGGTTCGGCGGCGCGATGTGGACATGGGGGATCCTCAGTTCTGTCGGGGAGTCTGCTCAGAACTTTCGCGGCTGCTGTTGAGTTTTTGCGGGACGAGGGATTCAAGGTTTCAGATGTGTGACTGTTTCGTCAACACATCGACGTGAGAGCGGTTTGATAGCGGTCTTCGGCACACTGATCTCAAGACCAGGGGCCGGGCATCCCGGGGCCCTCTACCACTGGAGACGGGGGGTGGTAGCGGTCACCCCGGGACGACTCGAGCCGCCGCGCCCGGTCCGTCCGCGCCCGGTCCGTCCACCTGCATGCTCCGCAGCTTGCGTCGTGCGACCTCGACCTCGGGATCGTCCAGCTCGGCGTAGATGGCGACGGCCTCCGCATAGGACGAGTGGGCCGCCGGCGGGTCACCCGCCATCGCGTACGTGTCACCCAGGCTGACCAGGCAGTCCGCCGCGCTCACCCGGTCGCCGATCCGGCGCGACTCGGCCAGCGCATCGCCCAGCGCCGCGATCGCCGCCGCCAGGTCGCCCATCGCCCGGTACGCCACACCGAGCGTGTCCAGCGCGTCGGCCAGTCCACGGTGGTATCCGTGTCGGCGGTGCATGTCGATGGCACGCCGCGCGTACTGCACCGCCCCGGCCGCATCGCCCCTGCGATAGCGGTACCAGCCCAGATTGTTCAGCGCCTTGCCCTGCCCCGGCTCGTTGCCCGCCGCGGTGAACGCCAGCAGCGCCCGGGCGGCATGCTCGGCGGCCTCGGCCACGTCGTCCGACCGCGAGCACATCGTGCCCAGCTCCAGCTCGGCGTTGCCGACACCGAGGTCGTGGCCGATCGACGCGAACAGCTGCGCCGCCCGCGCAACGTGCGGCCGGGCGGCGGCCAGCTCCCCGGTGTAGGCCAGGCTGATCCCGCGGTTGCCCGCCATCAGCGCACGGCCGAGCACGTCACCGTCGCGCTCCGCGGCGGGCAGGCCGATCGCGGTGATCGCGGCGTAGTCCCGCCGGTAGGCGTTGCGCAC
>NZ_JBFAZH010001685.1:0-1255 GCF_040681735.1 Actinoplanes sp. NPDC051633
GGGGTTGTACTTACCGTGTCCGTATGAGCACTATGGGCACGTGGCCCCGCCGCTCGCTGAACTGACCGCCCGCGCCCAGAGCCTCACCTCCGCGGGCAATCTGCAAGCGGCCCGCGAGATGCTCGATCATGCTCTCGACCCTTCGGACACCGACCCGCAGCGCGCCTCCGCGGACCTCGCCACCGCCGCGGCGCTGCACGCCCGGGTGCTGATCGGGCTCGGCGACCCGCACGCCGCCCGCACCTGGGCCGGCTTCGCGCACGCCGCCGAGGAGCGGCTGCATGGGCCCAACGATGAGCGGACCATCGCGGCGGCCGCCACCCACGCCGCGGTGCTCAGCCGGATCGGCAACCACGGGCGGGCCGCTCACGTCTACCGCGACCTGCTGGCCGCGCTGCAGACCGTGGACCCGCCGACCTCCCTGCGGGTGCTGGCCGCCGAGGCCGACCTGGCCACCGCCGAGCACGCGTCCGGGCATTGCACGGTGGCCCGCAACCGCCTCCGCGACGCCTGGACCCGGCACCGCGACGCCTACGGCGACTCGGCGCCGCACGGCATCAAGATGCTGGCCCGGCTGGCCGTGCTGGAACGCGAGTGCGGCCGCGTCGCCGAGTCTCAAGAGCACGTGGCGCTGGCTCAGGAGCTCTGCGCCCGCTACCTGCCGGCCGACCACCCCTTGGTTCAGCAGGTCGACGGCCTGGCCCGAGCCCCACGCTCCGGCAAGCACGTCTGCGGCCGCGTGCAGCAGTCGTCCGGCCCGGCCCCACGGGATCCGGAGAGACCGATTCCGGCGCAACCAAGGGCGGAGCCCTACCGGCCCGCGCAGGCCAAAGCGCAAACAACGGCGCAACCGATGGCGGAGCCGCCGACCGATGAGCACGAGACGCCGCCGGACAATCGGCCGACCGACCCCAAGGGCACCGTCTACCAGCAGCCGCTTTATCTCAGCGACCTCCATCAGGCGCCGGGCGACCCAGCCGGGCGGCACGCGCGAGCCGATACCCCGCTGCCCCGCCCCGGCGACCGCGTCCCGGAGTACACCGAGGAGGGCCGCCGCGTACCCGTGGGGTCCGCGGCCGTGGGCGGCCCCGACCGCTCGATCTGGGCCGACCGCCGGCTGCCCGTACCCGTGGACGAACCCGAACCCGGCACCTCCCGGCGGCCCTTCATCCTGGCCGCGGTCCTGGTCGCCGGGGTGGGCGTGGCCGCCGCGGTGGTGGCCGCCACCCTGCCCCGCGGCGACGACGGCGCCGCG
>NZ_JBFAZH010001686.1:0-1255 GCF_040681735.1 Actinoplanes sp. NPDC051633
GTCGGCGCGGACCCGGCGACGATGTGGGTGACCACCTCGGCCGGCCTGCTGGCGACCATGCCCGACGGCAGCACGCTCTCGCCACCTTGGACTCGGTGACGTGACGATCCGCAGTGGACTCGCAAATCCGGATTAGGTCTGTCTTAAACCGGATCCCGGCGAGGCGCGCCTGGTTAGCGTTTGGCGAAATCGCTGCCCGGACGACGAAAGGTGCGCCGCGTGCCCACGCACCGCTCAGACGCCCCGCGCCCCCGCCCGGGCCGCCCCAGCCCGGACCGCCCGGCCGCCCGCCCGCGGCCCCGCTCACGTCGCCCCGGCCGCCGCCCCGACGGCGGCCGCCCGGTCTGAGACCCGCTCCTGCGCAACGGCGCACAAGAAAAGCCGCCCGGCAGGAAGACCGGGCGGCTGGGAGAGGTGCTGGCTCAGTGGTTACTTGCTCGGCTCGGGGACGTCGATGTCGCAAGAGATCTTCGGGTTGACGCCGAGCCAGTTGAGCGGACCCGCGACCACCGTGACGATCACGGTCCCCGCCTCGGCGCAGCTCGCATCGCCGGTGTCGGAAAAGTAACCACGCTCGTACGCGGCTACGCCGCCCAGCACGAGCCAGATAAGGACGATCAAGCCGCCGATCGATCCAAAACGCATCGGGTCTCCTCGGGCCGGTTGTGGGGTGGACCGCGAGATACCCCGTACACCTCGATGTTTAAACGGCGTTCTTGACCGCCTGCAACGTGTACGTGTGCGGCAGCCGCTCCGGAGCGGTCGCCACCTGGTACTCGCCGCCGGGCAGCACGACCATCTTGCCGGGCAGCGCCTCCCACGGGACGCTCCGGTGCTCGACCAGCCCGGTGATCGTCATACCCGCCGCGAGCAGGGCCGCGACGACCTCACCGATCCCGTGGTTCCACTCGTGCGTGACGGTGTGGGTGAACTCCACGTCGGTGGCGACGTAGGTGCCGGGCTCGTCCCAGACCATGGCCGTGGCCTGCTCGAAATACGGGTACCGGAGCACGAGCAGGTCGTCCTCGCGGTCCTGCTCGAGGCTCCACAGCACCGGGTGTCCCTCCCGGACGAACAGCCGGCCGCCGGGCTCGAGCAGCGCCGCGACGGTCTGCGCCCAGCGGTTGATGTCGGGCAGCCAGCACAGCGCCCCGATGCCGGTGTAGACGAGGTCGAACCCGCCGCGGCCGAGCACCTCCGGAGCCGCGTACACCTCCGCCTCGACGAAGTCGACGTCGGCGCCGGTCGACGTGGC
>NZ_JBFAZH010001687.1:0-1253 GCF_040681735.1 Actinoplanes sp. NPDC051633
CCTCGTCGAGCGTGGGCAGCAACTCCAGCCCGGCATCGGTGGCCAGCCGGCGGGTCCGGTCCGAGCGTCCCTCGGCCGTGGCCACCACGCGCGCCCCGCCGGTCCGCAGCGCCCACCCCAGCCCGGAGCCCATGTAGCCGGGGCTCACCATCGCGACGGTTGTCATTGGTTGATCCTTCCACGATCGGGGTAGGTCAAACGGTCCATAGCTGTCAGTCGATCCCGTAGTCACAATCGGGGCATGACGGCCCCCCTCCTGTCCTCGTTCCTTGCTGTCCTCTTCGCCTGCCTGGGTTACCTGGCCGGCCGCGTCCACCAGTGGCACCGCGGCGCCTGGGACCGGGAGGAGGCGTACCGGGCCGGCCACGAGGAGGCCACGAGAAGCACGCTGAGCATGGCCGCCCGGATGGCCGCCAACGCCCGCCCACCCGCGTCCTCGGCGGCTGCATCCTCCGCCGGGCCGGCAGTCCCGGCTTCTCCTGGCGGCCGTGTCGCGCCGGCTGATCGCGCCGGCGCGTCGTCGCGGCCGACCGGCGCGCACGGCGATGTGCGGGGGCGTCGCTCGCCGGGCGACTCCCTCGAAACGGTGACACCGCCGATCCCGGCAGAGCCCGGTACACCCCAGGCACCGGCGGCGTTCGTTCCGGCGCAGTCCGGTGCGTTTGATCCGGGGGCGGGGTTCGTCGCGTCGGGGTCCGGTGTATCCGATGCGGCGGCGGGGTTGGTGCCGGATCGGGCCGGTGCATTCGGTGCGGGTGCGGGGTTCGTTTCGGCTGGGCCCGGTGGAGTCGATGAGGGGGCAGCGTTCACGCCGGATCTGGGCGGGGCGCGGTCGGGCGCGTTCTTCGAGCCGGTCGTCCAGGAGCCGGGTCCGGTTGTTCAGAAGCCGGATCCGGTCGACGAGGTGCCGGTGCCGCGGCTGGGGCGGCGCGGGCGGCACTACGTGCCGGACGAGCTCGTGCGGGCCGCCACCTACCGCCTGGCGCCCGACCGGGTGGCCCGTGCCAAGGTCCCCGGCGCGCAGCCTCCGGAGGACGACGACACCCCCGACCCGCCGCACCAGCACGTGCCCCGGCCGCGTTCGTCCTGACCGTCGCCGATCGGTCGACGGTAAGCGTGCCAAGGACCTGCGCGCAGCGGCCCGCATCCGCCCGGTCCGCCTACACGGTGACGATCTGTGTCCACAGCAAGCGCCGCCGCGCCGCTGCGCCGCTGCGCCGCCTCCGCGCGCCGCCGCGCCGCCTCCGCGCGCC
>NZ_JBFAZH010001688.1:0-1252 GCF_040681735.1 Actinoplanes sp. NPDC051633
TTCGCTCTTTTTCTAATTGTGGATCATACTCACTTTTTAAATTTTTTTCATATGTCATGGAATCATAATCATTATCCTTTCGATTCTTGGAATAAGGATCAAGATTTAAATACGGCAATACAAAACTCAGTTAATTGGTACTTCGAACGTATTAGTAATCAATTATCAAAGAACTATACTTCTGATCAACTCAAGCAATTAAATTATGGTAATAAAAATTTGGGAAGTTATAAAGCCTATTGGTTGGAAGATAGTTTGAAAATATCTAATCTTGAACAAGTAATAGTTTTAAAAAATATGATGGAACAAAATAACCATTTTAGTAAAAATGAAAAGAAACAATTATCTTCTTCGTTATTGATTAGAAAAAATGAAAATTATGAATTGTATGGGAAAACAGGTACAGGTATAGTAAACGGGAAATATAATAATGGGTGGTTTGTAGGTTACGTAATTACAAATCATGATAAGTATTATTTTTCTACACATTTATCAGATGAAAAAGCCTCTGGTGAAAATGCTAAATTCATAAATGAAAAAATATTAAAAGAAATGGGTGTTTTAAATGGCCAATAAGCAAGTTGAAATATCTATGGCTGAATGGGATGTTATGAATATAATATGGAATAAAAAATCAGTATCAGCTAATGAAATTGTAGTTGAGATTCAAAAAAATAAAGAAGTTAGCGATAAGACGATTAGAACATTAATTACAAGACTATATAAAAAAGAGATTATAAAACGCTATAAATATAATAATATTTATTTTTACTCATCAATTATTAAAGAAGATGATATTAAAATGAAAACTGCTAAAACCTTTCTTAATAAATTGTATGGAGGGGATATGAAAAGTTTAGTGCTTAATTTTGCGAAAAATGAAGAATTAAATAACAAAGAAATTGAAGAATTGCGAGACATTTTAAATGATATTAGTAAAAAATAAATAGATATAGGGTTCAAACATAATACATATATAAATTATGTTTGAACCCTATTAAATTAGATTTTTTATGAGATTAGTACATATAATAAACGGTGCCCATTTAACCATACCACGACCGGTAGGAATATTTTTATCTAGCAATTTCATTTATCAATGTACGAGCATTTTGTTTCACTCTAGTACTAGCACTTAAATTTGCATTTATCATTTGCTCACTTTTTTATTTTCTTTCAAGTGTCTGTAAGTGATTGTTTTGTTTGTGACACGATCGATTGTGATGTCTAATTGGTTCAACTCTCTCTCAAG
>NZ_JBFAZH010001689.1:0-1252 GCF_040681735.1 Actinoplanes sp. NPDC051633
GCCCGCCGGAAGGTGCTGCGCTCCCTGGTGGTGCTGACCGTCCTGCTGCTCTCCCTCAGCGCGTGGGGCTTTCACACGCTGGGCTCGGAGTTCGGCTCGTTCACCACCGGTGAGTCCCGCCTGGCCGCCTCCAACGTGATCAACCTGGTGATGTTCGGCCTCAGCCTGATCGCCGCGCTGGGCACCGCGTTCCTGGCCGGGCCGACGCTCTCCGGCGAGATCGAGTCAGGCATCGTCCTCGCGGTGATGACCAGGCCGGTCCGCCGCACCACGGTGCTGCTCGGCAAGTGGCTGGGCCTGGCCGCGTTCGGCGCCGGCTTCGTGGCCCTGGCCGGGTCGGCCCAGATCCTGATCGTCCGGGTCACCGTCGGATACTGGCCGCCGCATCCGGTGACCGGTCTGGCTCTGCTGGCGGCACAGACGGTCGTGCTGCTGAGCCTGGGCCTGCTGCTGTCGACGGCGATCTCGCCGATGGCGTCCGGCATCGTGGCCGTCGGCCTGTTCGGCGCGACCTGGATCGCGGGCGTGGTCGGCAATGCGGGCCACGAGATCGGCGAGGAACGGCTGGCCCAGGTGGGCACGGTCTCCCGGATGATCCTGCCCACGGACGGCTTGTGGCGCGGCGCGATGCACTCCTTCCAGGACTCCACGCTGATGACCCAGTTCGCGCCGCAGTTCAACGGATCCCCGTTCCTGAGCATGAATCCGCTGACCGGTCTCTACCTCGCCTGGGCGGCCATCTGGGTGGCGCTGGTCCTGGGCCTGGCCGCACTCGCCTTCCAGCGAAAGGACCTGTAGCTGATTTGAGTAGAAGAAGGGCCTGGGCGTATCTGCCCGGGCCCTCGCTCATGGTGGGATCCTCTATGGGTGCACACCGTGGAACTGCTCCTGAGCGACGACCTCGAGACGGCCGTCCGGAGCCTGTGGCACCGCCTGCACGCCGCGGGGCTGCCCAGTCTCGCCACGCACACCCACCCCACCAACCGGCCGCATCTCACCCTGGTCGCCGCCGAGTCGGTGCCGCAGCACCTCGACTTCGGGCTGCCGCTGCCGGTCACGCTCGGCGGGGTACGCATGCTCGGCAAGGCCCTCGTCCGCGAGGTCGTCGCCTCCTGCGAGCTCCGCACCCTGCAGGCCGCGGTCTGGCAGTCGTGCAGCGGCGCGAACCCGCTGCACGTGCCCGGCGCCTGGCTCCCACACGTCAGCCTGGCGCTGAACGTCCGGGCCGACCGCCGGGCGGCCGCGCTGGGCG
>NZ_JBFAZH010001690.1:0-1252 GCF_040681735.1 Actinoplanes sp. NPDC051633
CGAGCGCGGGGGGCCGGCAGCGCCGCTCCTGCCCCAGGGGGGACCCGCCCCCCGGGGTGCGGGCGCCGTGGGCGCGGCCCCCGGCGGGGCCCGCCGGCCGACGGGGTCGCCGCCCCGCGGCAGCAGCGGCGCGGTGAGGGCGGTGACGACGGCGTGCGAGCGGCGGGACATGCCGTGGCGCCACTCGTCGTCGGCGGCGATCGGCACGGCGCCGGTGCGGTGCCGCATCGGGTTGCCGGCGACCGAGTGGGTCGGCGCGAGCGTCAGCACGCCGTCGGTGCTGATCGGCAGGTCCGGCGGGGCGGAACCGGCGAACTCGGCGATCCGGCGTACCCAGGAAATGGGGTCCCGCACCAGGTCCTCGTAACGCACCCGCAGGTAGGCGCCGCGGCCGAAGCGCCGCAGCACGGCCGCGTTCCAGACCGACCAGAGCAGCGCGGCCTTCCACACCGGGTGGCGGGTCATGAGGCGGTCGTCGCCGTCGAGGGAGCGGCGGCGGCGCCAGGAGAAGGCGGCCGCGCGCGGATCCCGCACCACGTGCACGACTCGCAGGTCGATGCCCGGCAGGGAGTGCAACAACACGGCGTAGGGCGGCAGCTTCGACGAGTCGACGATGATCGAACCGCCGGTGCGCTCCGCCAGGGAGCGGTAGAGCGCGGCGATCACCTCGTCGTCGGGGTGCGGCTCGACGCGCAGCCGGTTGCGCATCCGCAGCCGGGTGCGCAGCCGCTCGGCGATGCCGGCCGAGTCGTGCGCGGGCAGATCGCGCAGGATCGGCGCCCACATCGGGCACTCGCGGACCGTCGCCCCGCAGCCGCACGGCCGGTCGTCGACCAGACCCCGCTGCCACAGATAGCGCAGCTCACCGGCCGCGAAGAAGCCGTCGAGCTGGCCCAGCGCGGTGGTCACCAGGGTGCTGCCGCTGCGCCCGCTGCCGGCCAGGAAAAGCACGCGGACGCTCATCCGACCGCCACCGGGGTGCCGGCCGCGGCGTAGGCCGCACGCAGCCCGGTGAGATGCTCGGCCGGGCCGAAGTGGGTGGCGACCTTGTCGCGCCCGGCAAGGCCCATGCGCCACGCCCGTTCGGGAGAGCCGAGGGTACGCGCGAGCGCGCCGGCGAGGGCCTGCGGGTCGTCGGCGGGCACCACTTCACCGTCCACACCGGGAGTGATCAGCTCGGGCAGGCCGCCCAGGTCGGTGCCGACCACGGGTACGCCGCAGCCGAACGCCTCGAGCACACTGAGCGGCTGGT
>NZ_JBFAZH010001691.1:0-1250 GCF_040681735.1 Actinoplanes sp. NPDC051633
CGACGAACCTGACCAGCCAGGTCCGCAACATCGCCTCGGTGACGACGGCGGTGGCCAAGGGTGACCTGTCGCAGAAGATCACGGTCGACGCCCGCGGTGAGATCCTCGAGCTCAAGTCGACGGTCAACACGATGGTCGACCAGCTCTCATCCTTCGCCACCGAGGTCACCCGCGTCGGCCGCGAGGTGGGCATCGAGGGCAAGCTGGGCGGTCAGGCCCAGGTCAAGGGCGTTTCGGGTACGTGGCAGGACCTCACCGACAACGTGAACCAGCTCGCCACCACGCTGACCATCCAGCTCCGCGCCATCGCCGAGGTGTCCACCGCCGTGACCCGCGGCGACCTGACCCAGAGCATCGCGGTCGACGCGCAGGGCGAGGTCGCGGAGCTGAAGGACAACATCAACCAGATGATCGTCACGCTGCGCGACACCACCAAGACGAACGCCGAGCAGGGCTGGCTGGACTCGAACCTGGCCCGGATCGGTGGCCTGCTGCAGGGCCAGCGGGACCTCGGCGAGGTCTGCCGCATGATCATGACCGAGGTGACGCCGCTGGTCGACGCGCAGCTCGGCGCGTTCTTCATGGTGGACAACGAGCAGGCCGTGATGCGCCTGCGGCTGTCCGCGTCGTACGGCTACGTGGCCAGGAACAACGAGGTCACCTTCGGGCCGGGCGAGGGACTGGTGGGCCAGGCCGCGGTCAGCCGGCGCACGATCCGGGTACGCGCCACGCACGACGGCGTGCTCACCATGCGGTCCGGGCTGATGTCGATGCCGCCGAGCGATCTGGTGGTGCTGCCGGTGCTCTTCGAGGGCGAGATGCTCGGCGTGATCGAGTTCGCCTCGGTGGCCACCTTCTCCGGTCTGCACCTGACCTTCCTCGAGCGCCTGGTCGCCGCGATCGGGGTCGCCCTCAACACGATCCAGGCCAACCGCCGCACCGAGGAGCTGCTGTCCCAGTCGCAGCGCCTGGCCCGCGAGATGCAGGACCAGTCGGCCGAGCTGCAGCGCAAGAACGCCGAGCTCGAGGACACGGCGCAGCTGCTCGGTGAGCAGAAGGCCAACATCGAGCAGAAGAACCGCGAGATCGAGCTGGCGCGGCTCGGGCTCGAGGAGAAGGCGCAGCAGCTCAGCCGCACGTCGGCGTACAAGACCGAGTTCCAGGCCAACATGAGCCACGAGCTGCGTACGCCGCTGAACTCGCTGCTGCTGCTGGCCCGGTTGCTGGCCGACAACCCGGACAAGAACCTG
>NZ_JBFAZH010001692.1:0-1250 GCF_040681735.1 Actinoplanes sp. NPDC051633
ACCCTCAGACCGCCGACACGCTGCTCGCCGACCTCAAGAACGAGGCTCTGGGCTGCGTGGGTGAGGTGCGCCGCATCATCGAGGACCTCCGCCCGCCAGCACTCGACGTGCTCGGTCTGCTCCCGGCGTTGGCGGCGTTCATCGACCGGCTGTCCACCCGCGACGACGCCCTCCGGGTAGACGTGCTCGCGCCCGACCCGCTGCCGCCACTACCCGCGGCGGTCGAGGTGGCGGCTTACCGGATCGCCACCGAGGCGATCACCAACGTCGCCCGGCACGCACACGCCAGCTCCTGCCTGCTGCGGCTGGAGGTCGGCGATGAGCTCACCATCGACGTACGCGACGACGGAGTCGGCCTGCCCGCCAACCGGCCGGTCGGCGTCGGACTGCCGTCCATGG
The DNA here is from genome assembly GCF_040681735.1 of Actinoplanes sp. NPDC051633. Lineage (NCBI taxonomy): Bacteria > Bacillati > Actinomycetota > Actinomycetes > Micromonosporales > Micromonosporaceae > Actinoplanes > Actinoplanes sp. NPDC051633. The sequence continues at coordinate 400 of NZ_JBFAZH010001692.1, forward strand.
CCGAACGAGCGGCCGAACTCGGCGGGCGCTGCGACCTGACCGTCGCCGACGGCGGTGGCACCCGCGTGCTCGCCCATCTCCCACTGGCCACGCCATGAACCCGGCCCTGCGCGTGCTCGTCGCCGATGACCACCCGGTGTTCCGCAAAGGCCTGCACGCCCTGCTCAGTTCTCTGCCGGACGTGACGGTCGTCGGTGAAGCCTGCGACGGAGACCAAGCGATACGCCTCGCCGCCGAACACGAGCCCGACATCGTCGTGATGGACATCAACATGTCTGGCGTCGACGGTGTCGAAGCCACACGACGCATCACCGCCGCCCGCCCGGACACCGCCGTCCTCATGCTCACGATGTTCGACGACAACGACTCGGTCTTCGCCGCCATGCGGGCCGGCGCCCGCGGATATCTGGTCAAGGGCTCCGACACCGATGAGGTCGTCCGGGCCATCACCGCCGTCGGCAACGGTGAGGCGATCTTCGGTCCCCCTGTCGCCCGCCGGATCCTCTCCTTCCTCACCCGCCCCCTGTCGGCCTACGACGAACAGCTGTTCCCCCAACTCAGCGCTCGCGAGCGTGAGGTCCTCGACCTCATCGCAGCGGGCGCCGCCAACAGCGACATCGCCAAACGGCTCTTTCTCAGCCCGAAGACCATCCGCAATCACGTTTCCAGCATCTTCACCAAGCTCCGTGTCGCCGATCGCGCCCAAGCCATCGTTCAGGCGCGCGCCGCCGGGCTCGGTCGCCGGCCCGGCGACTTACGGTGAGGGCCGGCCGGACCACATAGATCACCATCTCCGGGCCAGTTATCAAACCGTTACACGTTGAACTCTTGCCGGACATGGCACCCACCGC
>NZ_JBFAZH010001693.1:0-1247 GCF_040681735.1 Actinoplanes sp. NPDC051633
AGCGCGGCCTCAACTGGGAGCTGCTGGACGACGAGTCCAAGGGCGGCGGCATCCGGCGCCTGGTGCAGGACCTCAACGGCGTCTACAAGCAGATTCCGGCGCTGTGGACGCAGGACACGTCGCCGAGCGGCTTCCGCTGGATCACCAGTGAGGACAGCCAGCACAACACGTTCTCGTACCTGCGCCTCTCCCCCAGCGGCGACATGCTGGCGGCGGTGGTCAACTTCGCGGCGGTCCCGCACGAGGGCTACCGCATCGGCCTGCCCCGCCCGGGCGTGTGGCGCGAGGTGATCAACACCGACAGCGAGCTGTACGGAGGATCAGGCGTCGGCAACCTCGGCGAGGTGCATGCGGAGGAGATCCCGTGGCACGGCATGAACGCCTCGGCCTCGCTGCGCGTCCCGCCCCTGGGCACGGTCTGGCTGCACTACGAGGGCTGACAGCTGCATCGCGACGCCGGCTCCGCCACACGGCAGGGCCGGCGTCGCGGCGCCCGGCCGGGTGCGGCACTCACCGAGCGCCGTCGCCGAGCCATTCCGTTGCCAGCAGGCCGAAGAGCAGGTCGTCGGTCCACTCGTTCCTGATCCAGGTGTGCGAGCGCAGGTGGCCCTCCTGCGTGAAGCCGACCCGCGTCAGCAGCCGGGCCGACGCCGTGTTGCGGGCATCGCACTCGGCCGACACCTTGTGCAGGCCACGCACCCGGAACAGGTGGTCGAGGATCGCGCGGACCGCTTCCGTGGCATAGCCCCGCCCGTGGTGGGCCGCCGCCAGCGTGTAGCCGATCGACGCCTGCATCCGGTTCTCGTGCGTGTTGACGCCCACGTCGCCGATCAGTTGCCGCTCGGCGACCAGCTCCACCGCGTACTGGAACCAGCCCGGCTCGTCCGGCTCGCCGCGAGAAAAGTCGGCCGCGGTGGTCACCGTGCCCCAGCCCTGATAGCGGGCGATCTCCGGATCGTTCCGGTACGCGGCGAACGCCTCCTGATCGGACGCACGGAAGCGGCGCAACACGAGACGTTCCGTCGTGAGCAGCACAACGGGCAGAATACGACCGTGGACGAGCAGCGGCTGCGCGACATCTGCACGGCGTTCCCCGAGGTCACCGAGCGCCTAAGCCACGGCACGCCGGCCTGGTTCGTACGCGACAAGAAGTCCTTCGCGTGGCTCTGGCCCAATGGTCACCACGACAACGACTTCCCCCACCTGTGGTGTGCCGCGCCGCCCGGCGCCCAGCAGGAGTAGATCGC
>NZ_JBFAZH010001694.1:0-1246 GCF_040681735.1 Actinoplanes sp. NPDC051633
CGCCGCGCAGAAGAGGTCGCCGCCGCGTGGGCGCGCCTTGACCGTCGGCGCGGAGGGCCGGCGCAACGGCACGCCGACCGCCGGGGTCACGCCGCCGCCGATGAAAAGTGCGGCGTGGCAGCGCGAGGACCCCGAGGCGACGCTGGTGATGGACGCCGGCGGCGGCAAGCGCACGGCGGCGCCGGCCAAGCCGATGTCCAGCCCGGTGGTCGTCACCCAGGAGGTGGTGAACGGCCGGCGCCCGATGGTGGGCCTCATCGGCAGCGGCGTGGTGCGGCTGTGCGCGCTGGGCGATCAGCCCGGTGCGGGCGTCGTGGTCGTGGACGCGCCGCCGTCGGACACCGACGAGCGTGGCGTACGCGAGGCGCAGAACGGCGTCGCCGTGCTCGTGGTCGCGCGCGACCGTACCCGGAACAGCGACCTGACCCGGCTGGTCGACCGCCTCCGCTCGGCCGGCGCCCAGACCGTGGGTTTCGTGCTGACCGGCGGCCGAGGTGACTGACCGGCCCTTCGTCTCCGTCGTCGTCGCCACCAAGGACCGGCCCGGCCTGCTGGAGCGCTCGGTCGCCGCCATCCTGGCCCAGGACTACGACGGCGAGGTCGAGTGCCTGGTCGTCTACGACCACGTGGACGTCCGCGAGTTCGACGTGCCGCACGGTCCGCGTCGCCGGCTGCGGTTCCTCACCAACTCGCGCAAGCCGGGGCTGCCCGGCGGCCGCAACAGCGGCGTGGACGCGGCCGCCGGCGAGCTGATCGCGTTCTGCGACGATGACGACGTCTGGCTGCCGTCGAAGCTGACCCGGCAGGTCGAGCTGCTCTGCGACCCGGCGATCGGGGCGGTGAGCTGCGGGCTCCGGCTCAAGGGCCCGGGCATCGACCGGGTCCGCGTGCTCGACCGTGACCGGGTCACCTTCGCCGAGTTCCTCGTCGACCGCGTCTTCGAGGTGCACTCGAGCACGATGCTGGTCCGGGCCGACGTGATGGCCGCGGCCGGCCCGGTGGACGAGGAGATCCCGGGCGGCTACAGCGAGGACACCGAGTGGTTGTTGCGGCTGACCCGGCACACCGACGTCGCCGTGGTCCGCGAGCCGCTCGTGATCGTCGACTGGCACGGCGGATCGTTCTACTTCGGACGGTGGGCGACCATCGTCGAGGCACAGCGCTATCTCATCGGCAAGCACCCCGAGCTGCACACCAGCCGCGTCGGCATGGCCCGGATCCGCGGTCAGATCGCCTTCGCCCTGGC
>NZ_JBFAZH010001695.1:0-1246 GCF_040681735.1 Actinoplanes sp. NPDC051633
CATCGGCGCCGAGCTGAGTCTGCAGAACCAGTGGACCGCGGGCGGCGACAAGGTCTACGGCCTGGCCCAGACCGACGTCGAGGGCCTGACGAAGATCACCAACAAGGACACCACCTTCGTCTACATCACCAACAAGATCGACAAGAGCGACGCGTACGTGGCCACGCTGGAGAAGAACGCGATCTGGAAGGGCCTCCCGTTCGTCCGGGCGCAGAAGGTCGAGCGGCTCCCCGACGGCATCTGGATGTTCGGCGGGCCGCCGTCGGCCGGCGCCTACATCGACGCGCTCGTCGGCGCCCTCACCAAGTAAGCCGACCGTGGCCACCAGCACGATCAGTTCACCGCCGGGGCGGCAGCAGGCGGACCCGCCGGCCCGGCGCCGGACGGCCGGGATCGCCGGCGCCTTCACCGGCGCGTTCGTGCTGCTGGTCGCCCTGGCCGCGGTGCACCTGATCCAGGGCACCGCGAGCCTCGGGCTCGCCGAGCTGCTCGACGGGATCATGCCGTGGGCCCGCCAGGACGACGCCCGGGCGCAAGCCGTGGCCATCCTGATCGAGAGCCGGGTGCCCCGGCTGGCCGCGGCGGTGCTCGTCGGCGTCGGCGTCGGCGTCGCGGGTGCGGTGCTGCAGTCGGTGGCCCGCAACCCCCTCGCCGCGCCGGACACCCTCGCCGTCAACGCCGGCGCCTGGGTGGCCGTCGTGGCCGTGGCCGCGTTCGGGGTCAGCCTGCCGTTCTTCGTCAACGGGCTGGTCGCGTTCATCGGAGGGCTCGCGGCGGCCGGCCTGGTGCTGGCGGTCGCGCGGGGCGGTGCGGCCGGGCCGACCCGGCTGGTGCTGGCCGGATCCGCGGTCGCGCTGGCGTTGCAATCCCTGACGTACGTGCTGCTGATGCTGTTCCAGGTGAGCACCCCGGGACTGTTCGGCTGGGCGAGCGGCACCACCGTCCAGTCCGGCACCCGGCAGGTCACCCAGGCCGCGCCGCTGATCCTGCTGGCCGTGCTGGCCGTGCTGCTGCTGGCGCACCGGCTCGACGTCCTCGAGCTGGGCGACGACTCGGCCCGCGTGCTGGGCGTCGACGTCCGGCGCACCCGGGTCCTCGCGATCGTCCTCGCGGTGCTGCTCGCCGCGACCGCCGTCACCGTCGCCGGGCCGATCGGGTTCGTCGGGCTGAGCGCCCCGATCATCGCCCGCCTGCTCGCCTCCCGGGTGACCGGGCTCGGTAAGCACGTGCTGCTGCTGCCGTTCGC
>NZ_JBFAZH010001696.1:0-1245 GCF_040681735.1 Actinoplanes sp. NPDC051633
GTGGGGCACCAACCGGCTGGTCGGCCGCGACGACGAGATGATCACGCTGGCCCACCGGTGGCTGCGGGCGCGGTCCGGCGGGGGCGGCGCCGCGATCGTCGAGGGACCGGGCGGCGCGGGCAAGACCCGGCTGGTGCGGGAGCTGACGAACGCGGTCGCGCGAGACGGTGACCTGGTCCTGTACGGCAAATGTGCGCCCGACGACCCGGTCCCGCTGGCGCCGCTGCGTGGCGCGGTCGAGCGCTACCTGCGTACCGTCGAGAAGCTGCCGCCCACCGAGCGTGACCAGGCCGTGCAGCGGCTGGCCCGGGCCGCCGGCCGCGGCGGCCCGCTGCTGCGCACGCTGTCGCCACTGCTGGCCGACCTGGTGCAGGCGCCCGAGATCCCCGAGCTGAACCGCGCGGAGCAGTTCATCAACGCGTGCGCCGCGTTCCTGATCGGGCTCGCCGACGAGTTCCAGGGCGCCGTCCTGCACATCGACGACGTGCAGTGGCTCGACGGCCCGACCCGCCGGGTGCTGCAGCGGGTGACCAGCCGGCTGACCGGCACCCCGCTGCTGGTGATCGCTACCAGCCGCGACGACCCCGACAACGCGGCCGCGCTGGACCGCTTCGGCGCGGACATGGACGCCACTCTGGACACCCGCATCCCGTTGCATCCGCTGGACGCCGACGCGGTGACCCAGCTGGTCGCGGAGCACCTGGGCGCGGTGCGGCTGCCCGCCGGGCAGATCCGGGAGCTGGCGGCCCGGGCCGGCGGCAATCCGTTCACCATCGGCGAGTACGTCCGCGCGGTCTTCGACGCCGGGCTCATCGCGCCGTCGTGGAACGGCTGGCGGCTCGACCTGGACGGGCTGGACCGCCTCGAGCTCTCCGGTGACGCGGTCGATCTGGTGTTGCAGCGCATCGACAGCCTGGGCGCGGAGAGCCGCACGCTGCTCGCCGCCGGGGCCGCGGCCGGTCGATGGTTCCCGGTCGATCTGGTCGCGAACGTCTGCGGCACCGACCCGCGGCGGGCCGCCGACGTGCTCGCCGAGGCTGAGTCGCGGCGGCTGGTGAAGACCGCCGGGCCGGACGGCTACCGGTTCCCGCACGACCGGATCCGGGAGGCGCTGCTGGTCGGCCTGGACGACGGTGCGCTGCGCCGGCTGCACCAGCGCATCGCCGAGGTGCTCGAATCGGCGGTGCCGGACGACCCGCGCTACATCTACGCGATCGCCCGGCACTACGCGCTGGGCGAGACGGA
>NZ_JBFAZH010001697.1:0-1245 GCF_040681735.1 Actinoplanes sp. NPDC051633
TTATAAACCTTACCGCTGTCCGCCACGGACTCGAGAACCTGACCCGAAAGTGGTAGCCCACCCACCGTTGCACCCCTCGCAAAGGTGGGTGGGCCACCACTTCAGGAGGCCGGGTTGGCGGGGGTGAAGCCGCTCGGATCGGTGTTCTGTTCGGCGCGGATCACGTGCATGACGGCGTTGATCAGGGCCAGGTGGGTGAAGGCCTGCGGGAAGTTGCCCAGGTGGCGGCCGCTGTAGGTGTCGATCTCCTCGGCGTAGAGCTCCAGCGGGCTGGCGTAGGCCAGCAGCCGCTCGCACAGCTTCCGGGCCTGCCCCACCTCGCCGATCTCGACCAGCGCCGACGCCAGCCAGAACGAGCAGATCGTGAACGTGCCCTCCTCGCCGCTCAGGCCGTCGTCGGTCTCCTCGACCCGGTAGCGCAGCACCAGCCCGTCGATGGTGAGCTCGCCGGCGATCGCCAGCACGGTGGCCCGGATCCGCGGGTCGTCCGGCGGCAGGAAACGCATCAGCGGCAACAGGAGCGCGGAGGCGTCGAGCGCGTCCGAGCCGTACCGCTGCACGAACACGCCGCGACCGTCCACGCCCTTCTCGCACACCTCGGCGTGGATCTGGTCGGCCAGGGTCTGCCACTTGCCGGCGTACTCGGGCTCGTCGTAGAGGCGCGCCAGCCGCGCGCCGCGGTCCAGCGCCACCCAGCACATCACCTTGCTCGACACGAAGTGCTGCGGCTCGCCGCGCACCTCCCAGATGCCGCGGTCCGCCTCCTCCCAGTGCGCGGCCGCCTGCTCCACCTGGCGTTTGAGGGTCGGCCACAACGACTCCGGCAGTTGCTCGCGGGAGCGGGCGTGCAGGTACACCGAGTCCAGGACGGCGCCCCACACGTCGTGCTGCCGCTGCTTGTACGCCGCGTTGCCCACCCTGACGGGGAAGGCGCCCTCGTAGCCGGACAGGTGCGGCAGCGACTCCTCCTCGATCTCCCGCTCGCCGCCGACCCGGTACATCACCTGCAACTCGTGGCCGTCGCGGCAGGCGTCCTGGATGAAGTAGAAGAAGTCGTTGGCCTCCCGGTCGAAGCCCAGCGTGTAGAGGCCCCACAGGGCGAAGGTGGAGTCGCGCACCCACGCGTACCGGTAGTCCCAGTTGCGCTCGCCGTGCGGGGTCTCGGGCAGCGCCATCGTCGCCGCCGCCAGCAGCGCTCCGGTCGGCGCGAAGGTCAGGCCCTTGAGGGTGAGCGCGCTGCGCTGC
>NZ_JBFAZH010001698.1:0-1243 GCF_040681735.1 Actinoplanes sp. NPDC051633
TCTTGATTTTTTTCTATTTATTCTGATAAGTGAGCTATTCACTTTAGGTTTAGGATGAAAATATTCTCTTGGAACCATACTTAATATAGAAACCCAGCCGCGCCCGGAGGGAGGCGACCTCGGCCGGGCTGAGCACCTCGCACGCCGTCGGCCCGCGCAGGTCGAGCCAGTGCCGCGTGCTGACCATGCGCATCCGCAGCTGGCCGATCGGCGGCGGCACGGGCGGCACGCCGTCGGTGAACTTGCCGTACAGCCCCAGGTGGACGTGCAGGCTCAGCCCTGTGCCGAAGTGGTGCAGCAGGTGTTTGCCGTACGCCTCGGTCTCGGCCAGGACCTGGCCGGAGATCAGCTCGGCCCCGGCGGCGAAGCGGCCCTGCGGACTGCTCACCTCGACCCGCTGCCCGGCGAAGAGCTCCCGGTGACGGGCGGCGAGCCGGTGAATGGTGTGTCCCTCTGGCACAGCGGAAGGTTATCCGGATCGGGCCGGGTTATGCCGACAGCGGATTCGCCCACAGGTGAATCGCTTGGGCCGGTCACGAGCCGGGTGGCAAGGTGGGGTCCATGAGGATTGACGAGGCTGTGATGCGGGCCGGTGGCGCATCCTTTGACGATCAGGTCTTCGAGCGCTTGCTGCGGGAGCGGATCATCTTCCTCGGTTCCGAGGTCAACGACGAGGTGACCAACCGCATCTGCGCGCAGCTTCTGTTGCTGGCGTCGGCGGACAGCGAGAAGGACATCGCGCTCTACATCAACTCGCCGGGTGGGTCGATCAGCGCGGGCATGGCCGTCTACGACACCATGCAGTACATCAAGAACGACGTCGCCACCATCGCGATGGGCATGGCGGCCTCGATGGGCCAGTTCCTGCTCTGCGCGGGCACCGCCGGCAAGCGGTATGCACTGCCCCACTCCCGGGTGATGATGCACCAGCTCTCCGGCGGCATCGGCGGCACCGCGGCCGACATCGCCATCCAGGCCGAGAGCATGCTGCACATCAAGACGGTGATGAACGAGCGCATCGCCTTCCACACCGGGCACACGCCGGAGGAGATCGAGCGCGACTCCGACCGCGACCGCTGGTTCACCGCCCAGGAGGCGAAGGACTACGGGATCATCGACCACGTGATCAGCCGGGCCGCCGACGTGGGCGCCGAGAACTCCCTGGTCTGAGTCCCCCCGGTCCGAGTTCTCCAACCTCGACGGACATCAACAACACACTAACGCCTGTTGGTTCCAACCAATA
>NZ_JBFAZH010001699.1:0-1243 GCF_040681735.1 Actinoplanes sp. NPDC051633
GGAGCGGCTCAGCGCGTTGATGCTGCCGGGCCTGCCGCCCATCGCGCTGTTCCGGACCCACGCGCACCACCAGCCGATGGCCGCCCCCATGTAGCCGAGGGGCCGCCACCAGCTCGGCCGGAGCCTCGCGCTGAGCCGGCGCGAGCGGGAGATCGTGATCGACCGGACCTGTGCGCGGTGCGGATGCGAATACGAGTGGGGCGTGCACGTGCTGATGTTCGCCGGGCGGGTGGCGCTGACCCGCAAGCAGTTGACGTCGCTGACCTTCGGCGGACCGGAGGACCGGTGCTGGGAGTCGGGGCGGGAGCGGCTGCTGATCCGCGCCGCCGACGAGCTTCACGAGGACGGCGATCTGAGCGATCCGCTGTGGGCGGAGTTGCGGTTGTCGCTGGACGTGCCCGCGGTGCTCGACCTGCTGATGCTGTCGGGGTGGTACCGAGCCATCAGCGCGACGGCCCGAGCCATCCGGGTCCCGCTCGAGGACGCGGCGCCACGCTTCGCGGACTATGCGCCGTGACCGTGGCCGTCCCGGTGAGCGTCGTCGTCTCGTGCCTGGATGGCCGCTCGGGTGGCAGCCCGACCGCGGTGGTCCGGGACGATCCGGCGCTGAGCGACGAGCAGCGGCGGGCCGTGCCCGCCGAGGTGGGCGTCTCGCACGCCGGGTTCGTGCGTGGCCGCGAGGTGCGGTTCTTCACAGGTACGGGCGAGCTGCTCAACTGCGGTCACGGACTGATCGCGGTGCAGGCCGCGCAGCTGTTCCGCACCGGCCGTCCATGGCTGCGCAGCCGGCTGCGGGCCGGCGGCCGGCCGGTCCACACGGTGGCCGTGCGGACCGGGCCGGTGAGCGCGGACGTGTGGTTCGACCAGGGCCGGATCGCCCTCTCCCCCGCCGGTGTGGACGGCGAGCTGGCGGCGGCACTGGGGGTGACGGCCGCGGACGTCGGCGCGGAGGCGTGCATCGCATCGCCCGGCACGCCGCGGATCTTGCTGCCGGTGCGTGACCGGGCGGCGCTGCACGCGCTGGAACCGGACATGGAGGCGCTGGCCGCCTGGTGCCGCGCGCGAGGGCTGCTCGGCTGCCTGGCCTACGCGCCGCCGAGCCGCGCCGCCGACCACGACACCCATCAAGCCACCGGGGTCGTGGCCGCGCGGATGTTCGCACCGGCCATCGGAGTGCCCGAAGACCTGCTGAACGCCAACAGCTCCGGATGCCTGGCCGCGTGGCTGCACCGCCGCGACGGCC
>NZ_JBFAZH010001700.1:0-1236 GCF_040681735.1 Actinoplanes sp. NPDC051633
GGAGTGGTAGCCCAGCCACGCGTCCGGGCCTCCGACGCGTGGGTGGGCTACCAGTTGTCGGTTACGGGGTGGTCCACTTCTGGTTGGCGGCGCCGGAGCAGCTCCAGAGCTGAAGTTTGGCGCCGTCGGCCTGGTTGTTGTTCGTGATGTCGAGGCACTTGTTCGCGCCCGCATTGAGCAGGTCACGGCCCGTGGTCGCCGTCCAGGTCTGGCTGCCCAGGCCCGGATAGCAGGTCCACAGATGCACCACCGCGCCGTCGGCCGTGCCGTTGTTCTGCACGTCGAGGCACTTGCCCAGGGCGCGCACCGTGCCGTCGGAGGACAGCGTCCACGTCTGGTTGGCCGACCCGGCGTAGCAGGTCCACATCTGCGGCAGGTTGCCGTCGGCGGTCGAGCCGTTGGTCACGTCGAGGCACTTGTTGTTCGCCGCGCTGACGATCGGTCCGGTCCGGGTGGCCGGCGGCGGCGTGGTGCCCGACTGGGTGCCGGTCCAGGTGAAGGTCGCCGTGGTGCGCGCCGGCAGGGTGTACGTGAACGACTGGTTGCCCCAGTTCACCTTGACCGCCTGCGACGACGTGCCGGCGTTGTGGGCGATCAGCGCCTTGGAGCCGTCCGCGTTGCGCCACGCCACGTTGCGCACCGCCGAGCCGTCGTTCGACTCGATGCGCTGGGCGCCGGGACGCACGTACTTGGTGAGGTGGCCGGTCGTGTAGTACTCGATGGTGTAGTCGACCTGGCCGGCCCGTGAGCCGCCGTTCTGCACGGTGATCAGGCCGGTGCAGGTGCCGCAGCCGCCGTTGTGCGGGCCGCCGTTCTTGTCCACGGCGAGGCTCCACTTGACCAGGCTGCCGGACCAGTTCCGGGTGTACGAGATGATGTCGGTCAGGTCCTCGTTGTGCTGGTTGGCGATCCACTGCCCACCACTGTGCTCGGTCGAGAACTGCGGCACCGACGGGTACTGGTTGTGCACCTGGGTCCCGACCGCCGGGTCGCCGAAGTAACCGTGCCAGGCGATGCCGCCGAAGTTGGCGTCCGACCGGATGCCCGCGTCGTTCAGCACGCCGGAGCCGAAGTTGGCGTAGTCGCCGTAATTCCAGTCGTGCACCAGCACCTTGGTGCTGAGCCCGGCCGCGTGCAGCGCGGGATACAGATGGTTCTTGGTGAGCTCGACCAGCCCGCTGGGGTTCCAGCTCATGCCCGGGTAGTTCATCGCGGTGGGGTTGCCGGCCTGGCAGC
>NZ_JBFAZH010001701.1:0-1236 GCF_040681735.1 Actinoplanes sp. NPDC051633
GCCCGAGATCTGCAGCGCGCAGGCGACCGTCGGATCGAGCCGCTCATGCGCGAGCGGGCCCTCGTGCAGCTCCTCGAGCAGGTCGATGGACGGGATGCCGAGCCCGTACCGGTCACGGATGGCGTCGGCCACGTCCCACCGCGAGGTCAGGCCGTCGGCATCAACGGAGAGTATCCAGTCGAGATCTTCGGCCGGGGCGCCGATCTCCTGGAGGAACCCCTTCGCCCACAGGCGGAAGGCACCGCTGCGGTCAAGCAGGGTGTCGTCCAGCGCGAGGAACACGAGAGGCACCCGCGCACTTTACGTGAGGCGACGGGAACGACGACAGCCCGTATGTGTTAACAAAGCTGCTTCTCCGGGACGGAATTCGCATCATCCGGGCAGAACTCCTCGGCGGCCGCCGCCGTAACCCGCAAGCCGTACGTACTGTTTGCAAGCGCACCGACGCCCGTGACACGATCGACGCCGTGCCTCGGGTGAGCCAGGACCAGCTCGACGCGCGCCGACACGAGATCCTCGCCGCCGCGCGTGGCTGCTTCGCGCGGTTCGGGTATGAGGGCGCCACAGTCCGCCGGCTCGAGGATGCGACCGGGCTGTCCCGCGGCGCAATTTTCCATCATTTCCGCGACAAGGACTCGCTGTTCCTGGCGGTGGCGGAGGACGACGCGGTGGCGATGGCCGAGACCGTGGCGCGCAACGGCCTGGTGCAGGTGATGCGCGATCTGCTCGACCGGGCCGGCAGCGGGGACACGGCGGGGTGGCTGGGCAGCCAGCTCGAGGTGTCGCGGCGGCTGCGCACCGACCCGGCGTTCGGCAAGCGCTGGGCCGAGCGGTCGGAGGCCATCGCGTCGGCGACCCGTGAGCGGCTGGAGCGGCAGCGGGAGGCGGGGGTGCTGCGCGACGACGTGCCGCTCGAGGTGCTGACCCAGTTCCTGGAGCTCGCGTACGACGGGATGGTTCTGCACCTGGCCACGGGCCGCCCGCCGGGTGAGCTGAGCCGGGTCCTCGACCTGGTCGAGGACGCGGTCCGCAAGGGTTGACGTTTCCGCTGGTCACCGGCCGTTTACCCGGTGCTGCACAATGAGGCCTCAGCCGCTCGGCTTGGAGGTTCGACCATGATCTGGGATCTCTCCGGACCTGCCTTTCTCGCCTGGTACGCCGCCGTACTCGTGGTGATCCTTGCTCTCTCGATCGTGCACCGATGGTTCGTCCTCGGCCGCCGCGCCCACGTGGTCG
>NZ_JBFAZH010001702.1:0-1236 GCF_040681735.1 Actinoplanes sp. NPDC051633
ATGCGGTGGACGTCTGACGCAACTTGCGTCGCTGCCGGCCGCCGCGGACGGAGGTGATGATGTTGGGGAGAAGGACGGAGGCCACGAGCAGGACGCCCGTGACGACGTTCAGGGCCTGGCCGGAGACGTCCTCCAGGCGCAGCGCGTTCTGCAACGCGGCGAGCAGCACCACGCCGGCCAGCACGCCGGGCAGGGTGCCCTTGCCGCCGAAGATGGAGACGCCGCCCAGGAGCACGGCCGCGACGACGGCCAGTTCGAGCCCGGCGCCGTTGTCGGCCCGTGCGCTGGAGTAGCGCAGGGTCCACAGCACCCCGGCGAGGCCGGCGATCGCGCCGCTCAGCACGTACAGCCAGAATTTGGTCCGGGCCACCCGGATGCCGGAGAAATGGGCGGCCTGGGCGTTCGCGCCGATCGCGTAGAGCGATCGCCCGAAGGGCGTCGCGTGCAGCGCCACGCCGAAGATCACCGCGAGCACGACCAGGAGGATGAGTACGTTCGGGACGGCGCCGCCGTTGATCGTCCCGACGACCCACCCGGTGTAGTTCTCGGGAAAATCCGCCACCGCGGAGTCGCCGAGCACCACGAAGGCCAGGCCCCGGTAGAGCGCCAGGGTGCCGATGGTGACCGCCAGCGACGGCAGGCCGAGGCCGTTGACCAGGAACCCGTTGAGCGCGCCCAGGATCGCGCCGAGCAGGATGCACAGCGGGATGATCGTCTCGATGCTCAGCCCGGCCGTCCACATCTGCCCCATCACGGCGCTGCTCAGGCCGAGCGTGCTGGCCACCGACAGGTCGATCTCGCCGGTGACGATGATGAAGGTCATCGGCAGCGCCACCATCGCGATCGGCAGCAGGTCGAGGACCAGGAAGGTGAAGTTGCGGCTGGTGCCGAAGTTCTCGATGCTCAGCGAGGCGACGACCAGCCAGGCCACGGTCAGGGCGATGATCGCGGTGTCCCAGCCGAGGAAGCGGCGCGCCTCCGGCCCGCGGGGCTCAGACATGGGCGTCCCTCTTCCGCAGCGACCGGGCGATCCGCACGGCCACCAGGCGGTCGGCCCCGATGGCGAGCACGATCAGCGCGCCGACGATGGCCTGCTGCCAGAACTGGTTGATGTCCAGCACCGCCAGGGCGCTGCCGATCACGGTCAGCAGCAGCGCGCCGAGGCCCGCGCCCCAGACCGTGCCGCTGCCGCCGAAGACCGCGACGCCGCCGACCACCACCGCGGCGACCACGTTC
>NZ_JBFAZH010001703.1:0-1234 GCF_040681735.1 Actinoplanes sp. NPDC051633
CACCCGTCGCCGCCCCCGGATGCACTTGCCGGACTCACTGCCGCCGGAGCGGCCTCAGAGCGCCGGTGCTGGTAACGGGCCGGATGCCGGCGCTGCGGCGCCGTGAAGGGGAGGCCCAGCGGAGGGTTCAGTCCCTGGATCTGCTTCCTACAGGGAAGCAGAGCAAAGGGGCGTGGTTGTCCACAGCGGGGGGCTGTCCACAAGGGCTGCCGCCCCCGCCGTGCGACTGTGCCACGGTCGAGGCATGGGACGACCGGAAACACCATGCGACCAGCCTCGACTCATGCCCTTCCCGGTCGCCGGGTTCGTCCGGCGGGTGCGGCGCATCAAGGTGCTCAGCCAACGCGAGCTTGCCGATGCCGTGGGCGTCGCGCCGTCGACCATCGGGAAGCTCGAGGCCGGCTCAGCTCAGCCCGGCGCCCTGCTTCTGCGGCGAATTCTGGCGATCGCCGGGCACAGGCTGACCGTCATCGACACCGGCGGGCGGCGTGTCGAGCCGATGGCGGACTGGGATGACACCCGGGACGGGGCCGGGCGTCGCTACCCGAGCCACCTCGACACGATCCTCGACCCCGAGCCAGGGGAGTGGTGGGGTGACGTCTACGGGCTGGCCCGGCCGCCGGAGACCTTTCATCGGGATCGGGAGTGGCGTGACGTGCGGCGACGGCGCAGCCAGTGGGAGGTGCGCGTGGAGCAGTTCCGGCATGTGCCGCCGCCGATTTTGCCGGAGGTCTGGTGGCGGCGGCGCTACCAAGTGGGCGAATACGGCCGCGCCGCCGCGGCGATGACCGAATACGAAAGCTGGGTGGAGGCGGGTCGGCCGGCGCCGGGCGCGCCGCCGGCCGTCTGCCGCGGTCCTAGTCGTCGTCGGTGATGGTTCCGGTGGCGATGCCGTCGGTGGTGCGTACCCCCGGCGTGACCGAGCCGACCACCAGCGTGAACCTCTCGTTCGGCTCCTTGCGGCGGTCGCCCCGGACCTGCACCACCAGCTCTGCGGTCGTCTCGCCCGGCCGGATCAGCCGGCAGCCGAAGAACAGCTCGTAGTCCAGGACCGGCAGGGCTGTGCCGTGGACCGCGCTCGCGCAGATCGTCACCGGATAGTCCACCGGACGCGAGAGCGTGACCGGGAAGCTCATCGGATGCCGGCCCGAGTCGCCCTCGTCCACGGTCGCGTCGCCGACCGACACCGCCGCCCGGCTCTGGAAGCGGGCGATCTGCGGGTCGTGGTCGCTGG
>NZ_JBFAZH010001704.1:0-1231 GCF_040681735.1 Actinoplanes sp. NPDC051633
CGGGGATTGGACCAGGCGCAGTGCCCCGGAGAGGCATCCGCCGAGACACCCGGCAGCGCGCCTGGAGCGGCGCCGGCCGGGATCAGGAGAAGCGGCGTGATCAACGCGAGCGCCATGCCGGGAGCCACCATGGCCCCATCCTCGGCCGGGATCGACGGGCGTCGTTAGGACCGGCTACTCCTCCACTAGCACAGAACGCACCGGGCGCTCACTCGATGAGGCCCTCGGGCTCCGGCTCGCCGTGCTCGCGCAGATGCTTGTTGTGGCGCGGCTCCTGCTTGGTCTTCGAGTCGTTGAGGCGCCGGCGCAGGTCGTCGCGGACGTCGTGCAGGGCGGCCTTCAGGTCCTCCTCCGACGAGGTGGTGACGATCTTCTGCCGACCGGCGATCCAGCACTCGAGGGTGACCTTCTGCCCGCGCGCCTGCCGGTCCTTGACCGAGACCTCGAGCTCGGTGGAGTCGGCGTGGAACCCGGCGAGCCGCGAGTCGAGGGGCTCGAACTCACTCGCGATCCAGTTCAGGTCGCCCTGGGAGAATCCGGCGCCCACCCGAAGACACTCACCGACGGTGGCGGGGTTGGCCACTGCACTCATCACATCTCCTCAAACCGGCGAAAACTGTCGAGGAGCCTCCGTACCCTCCCGCCCGATCGCGAAACGGCGAAGTGGATCAATGCGGGACGCGGAGCGACATGCCTCAATGGGATCTGACGTGCATCAAGGCGTGGTGACGGGGTAACCGGAGGTCATCTACCGAAAGGAGAGTTGCGATGACCACCGCACGCGACATCATGACGCCGGACGCGACCTGCATCGGCGAGAAGGACAGCCTGGCGGACGCCGCCCGCAAGATGGCCGACCTCGATGTCGGATCGCTGCCGATCTGCGGCGACGACGACCGCCTCAAGGGCATGCTGACCGACCGCGACATCGTGGTGAAGGCCGTGGCCAAGGGCCGTAACCCGGCCGACTGCACGGCGGGCGAGTTCGCCCAGGGCAAGCCGGTGACGATCGGCGCGGACGACGACGCCGAGGAGATCCTGCGGACGATGGCCGACCACCAGGTCCGCCGGCTCCCGGTGATCGACGGGCACCGCCTGGTCGGCATGGTCGCACTGGCCGACGTGGCGAGGGCATTGCCGGACCGTCCGGTGGGCGACCTGATGGACGCCATCACCTCCTGACCGCAAGCGAAAAGTGGTAGCTCAGCCGCGCATCCGACCCTCGGATGCG
>NZ_JBFAZH010001705.1:0-1230 GCF_040681735.1 Actinoplanes sp. NPDC051633
CGCGCACCGCGGCCGTCGTCCGGGTCGTCCCGAGATCTATACCTATGCCGTACGGCGTCCCCACGATGATCCCTCGCTAACAGTCCCAGGCAGGCGGCCGGAGAGTAGCGCACACCTGCCGGGATCCGCTGGCGCCGGAGCCCCGGGCCGTCCTCAGACGACCCGGATGATCGCGCGGTCGTAGCGGGTCAGCGGGAACCGGCCGTCGTCGGTGCCCTCGAGGATGACGGAGATCGTCTGGCCCGGCTGCGCGTCGGCGGGGATCGTGACGACGCCGCGATCCGAGACGGTCACCGCGCCCGGGTACGTGCCCTCCTCGCGGTACTGCCACCAGCGGGTCGTCACCCGGTCGTGGTCCGGGTCGGCGGTGCGGGCCGGCAGCCGGACCGTGGCGCCGGGCTTCGCGCGTACCCCGGACGAGGTTTTGACCGTCGGTGGGTGGTTGCCGTCGCGGTAGCGGGGAGTGATCGTCCAGGCCATGCGGGCGGCGAAGTCGTTCTGCGCGGCGGCGGCCCAGCGCAGCGTCGTGTAGTCGGCGATGCCGTCCTCCGTGGGAACCAGCGTCCAATAGTTGGGCGCCGTCTCGACCGCCCGGCCGCCCCAGCCGCCCAGCGCCGGGTTGCCCGGCTCCTGCAGACCGGTGTCCAGCAACGGATTGAAGGCCACGTTGTCGCCCTCGGAGAGGAAGTCGTAGGGCTCGAGCGGCTTGCACCAGCCGCCCGGCGCGAGCTCCGGATCGCCGAAGATGTCCAGCGGATCGCCCGGCATCGCCTGCCCGTCGAGCCACGAGCGGTAGAGCGAACCGTACGGTCCGATCTGGATGTTCGCGCGGATCCAGGCGCCGGTGAAGTAGACCCGGTCGGCCGGTAGACCGCGCACGTTGCCCTGGCCGCCCCAGTTGCAGTTGTAGCCCCAGGTGGCGTATCCGGCGGCCAGGTTGCGCACCTGGATGCCGGGCCAGTGCGGCGCGATGTAGTCCGCGTACGTCTCGTCCTGCAGCCCGCTCGCCAGGATCACGGCCTTGCCTTCGACGGCGCGCTTGACCCGGCTCCAGTCGCGGGTCCCGGCGTACCGCTCCTCGATGGACTTCAGCGCGCGGGCGATGGTGTTCATGCCGCCCCAGGCCTGCAGGTACAGCGTCCGGCGGTCGTGATCGAGCAGCAGCCGGCGGATCAGATCGGAGCCCGGCGTGTCCTTCGCCATCTCGCCCTCGAACTCGATGTTGCCGAC
>NZ_JBFAZH010001706.1:0-1224 GCF_040681735.1 Actinoplanes sp. NPDC051633
CTCGCGGATGCGCCGGCGACCGAGCTGGACGTGCCCGCCACCATCGACGCGGACCGGTGGCTGATCGACCGGCGCGAGACCCGGACTCGGCGTCCGGTGGTCGGCCGGCAGTGCGCCGGTGACGTCCGCGAGTGGCACCGGCTCCGCGCCGAGCTGCCCGCGCACCCGACGCTCGACGTACGGCTGCGGGACGGCGCCGGGACCGCCCGGCGGGCCTTCGGCTTCGGCGGCCCGCCCGCCGGTTGGCTGGTCTACGCCGCCGACGAGGTGACTCCGCGGGCGTTCCTTTCGCAGCTCGACTTCTACCTGGCGCTGCCCGGCGCGGGAGAACCGGCCGACGCGGAGCCGGCGGTGCTGGCGGCGCTGGCCGCCGGGTGCGTCGTGGTCCTGCCCGACCGGTACGCGCCGGCCTACGGCGACGCGGCGGTCTACAGCACCGCCGAAGGTCTCGCCGAAACCGTCCACACCCTGCACGGCCGCCGCGCGGCGCTCGCCGAGCAACGCGACCGCGGCCGTGACTTCGTGCGCCGGACCCACGGCCACGACCGGTACGCGGAGCGTATTTCGGCCCTCACGCCGTAGCTCACAACCGGACCGCAACCGTCCGGAACCTTTGCCCTGCAACCGGGCTCTCCTACTCACCCTTCCCGCAACTCAGAGGTCACGGCAAGGCACCTGATCCGGCCTTCAGGCGGCCCCGCGGCCGTCGATCGGAATTGCGAACCTGGCGAACGAGCCAGGCGCCGCACTCCGAAAGGCAGTCACATGCGTTCGTCGTTCGCTCGCCGCCTGGCCATGCTCGCCCTCGTCCCCGCCGCCCTCTTCGGCGTCGTCACGATGGCGTCGCCGGCACAGGCCGCCACGCCGACGATCGCTCAGCTCGCCACGCTGCAGAACGACATCGTCCGCTACACCAACGCCCAGCGTGCCGTCCACGGCTGCGCCGCGGTGCGGGTGGACGCCAAGCTCGGTGTCGCGGCCCGTGTCCAGAGTGGCTACATGGCCCGCACCGGCCGGTTCAGCCACACCGGCGCCGGTGGCTCGACCTTCGTCGCCCGCGTCGCCCGGGCCGGCTACACCGGTGCGCTGAGCGAGAACATCGCGTGGGGCTACCGCAGCGGCGCCCAGGTCGTGGCGGCGTGGATGAAGAGCCCGGGCCACCGCGCCAACATCCTCAACTGCCGGGCCAAGGCCGTCGGCGTCGGCGCGATCTTCTCGGCCAAC
>NZ_JBFAZH010001707.1:0-1222 GCF_040681735.1 Actinoplanes sp. NPDC051633
CCCCGAAAGCCGCGTCCCGGACGGCCTGGTCGGCGAAGTCCCGTTCGGCCGGCAACGCGCCGCCGATGAGAATCTCCGGAGCGTCGATGCGGCGCAGTACCGCGCTCACCTGGTCGGCGACCCGCAACGCCTCGTCGTCGCTGAGGCCCGGGTCCAGCTCGACGGTGAGCAGGGAGCTCTGGTTATCGGTGGAGAACCGCCGCATCGGCGTGGTGTAGGCGTCCTCGACCTCGGCCACCCCGGGCAGGTCGCGCACTTCGTACGAGATCCGGGTGACACTGTCGATCAGTTCAATGGATCCCACGTCACGTCCGGAGATGACGACGACGAGTCGTTCCCCTTCGGGGGACACCGCGTTCACGCGGTCCTGCGCGACAGTGGCCGGAGCGCCGGCGGGCAGGGGGTCGATCGACTGCGTGCGGTCGTAGACGGAGCCGCCGACCACAGCGCCGGCCACCACGACCACCAGCCATAGGGCGATGACCAGGAAGCGCCGGAGGAACACGAATCGACCAAGCGCAGCGAGCATCACGGCCTCCCGACCGGCGCCGGAAGGACAGCCGCGGCACATGAGATCACCTGGACTCGAGAGGCGCAACCTCCATCGATGCGCTCGACCACACCGGAATCAGGCCGCCGGTTCCCACCGGCCCGCGCCCCCGATGGCGAGGACGTCGGCGACGTGCGGGCTGAGGTCCAGATACTCGGTGTGCTCGTCGGTCAGCCCACCGGTGCTTCCGCGGAGCACATAGGTGTGATCCGGACCGTTGCCCGGCAGCGCACCGAGGATCAGGCCGATGCCGAACAGCTCAGCCTGGTCGGCGTAGTCGAGGTCGGTCCGGTTCGTCGCGGTGAACTCGCGGTCCAGCGCCCGGCTGACGGAGGTCAGCACGGACGCATCACCCGAGTGAGCCTACGACCCCCGGTCGATGGTTCTATTTGCCGGCAGCGACGGCCGCTCGGCAGATGTCGGCGCCTTAAAGTGGCATTGCGATAGCGGAGAGTGACGGCGGGCGACATCGCGGTGCGTAAGTTTGCTGCCAGATCGCAGCGGTCTTCCCAAAGCTCCGCGCTCTCCCGCCGCGCGGAGATCGACATCCGGGCGCGGTGGGTCGCGAGCCGTAGCGGAAAGACCGTTCGCCGACACACGACGTGCTGCCTTGGGAAGCTATATTTCGCAGATCCTGGCTGCGCAAAGGCGCGCGGCTCCGCGGAGAGGACG
>NZ_JBFAZH010001708.1:0-1221 GCF_040681735.1 Actinoplanes sp. NPDC051633
CAAAAGAATAGCCCGACCGTATGGCATAAACATCTCGATATCGAGCGCCGGGTCGGTGTGCTTGGCGACCAGCTGCTCGATCCACTCGGCGGTGCCGACCGGGACGGTGCTCTTGCCGACGATCAGCGCCCGGCGCTTGAGGTGCCGGGCGAGATTCGAGACCGAGGACTCCACGTACGTGAGGTCGGCGCCCATCCCGTCGCCCCGCTGCGGCGTGCCCACGCAGATGAAGTGCACGTCGGCGAACTCGGCCGCCTCCTCGTAGGAGGTGGTGAACCGCAGCCGCCCGGACGCGAGGTTGTTGTGCAGCAGCTCGTCCAGTCCGGGCTCGTGGAACGGCACCTCGCCGCCCGCCAGACTGGCGATCTTGGCCTCGTCGACGTCGACGCCGAGCACTTCGTAGCCCAGCTCGGCGAAGCAGATTGCGTAGGTGGCGCCCAGATAGCCGGTGCCGAGGAAGGCCAGCCGCGGGCGTGGCGCTCCGGAGGGCGGAAAGACCTGAGGGAACGCCAGGGCGGACGGCTGTGCCGGGTACGGGATCGTCACGGACGAAGACTCTCTCACGGCTCTCGTTCGGCTGGGGACTGGCGTAGCCTACGCGTCAGTAACATTTGCGTCTGAGAGGGCACCATGAGCGAGTTCGACGTGTACCGACTGCCGGAAGACCACGAGACGATCCGCGCCGCGGTGCGCGAGGTCTGCGACGCCCGGGTCGCGCCGAACGCGGCCGAGGCGGACGAGAACAGCGAGTTCCCCAA
The DNA here is from genome assembly GCF_040681735.1 of Actinoplanes sp. NPDC051633. Classification (NCBI taxonomy): domain Bacteria; kingdom Bacillati; phylum Actinomycetota; class Actinomycetes; order Micromonosporales; family Micromonosporaceae; genus Actinoplanes; species Actinoplanes sp. NPDC051633. Next base: position 759 of record NZ_JBFAZH010001708.1, read on the forward strand.
GGCCAGCTACGACGCCCTGCGGGCGGCCGACTTCCACGCCCCGCACATTCCGGTGGAGTACGGCGGGGCGGGCGCGGACGCTCTGGCCACCGCGATCGTGATCGAGGAGGTGGCGCGCGCCTGTGCGTCGTCGTCGCTGATCCCGGCGGTGAACAAGCTCGGCACGATGCCCCTGATCCTGGCCGGTTCCGACGACCTCAAGCGTCGCTATCTGACCCCGGTCGCGGCCGGGGAGGCGATGTTCTCGTACTGCCTCTCCGAGCCCGAGGCCGGCAGCGACGCCGCCTCGATGACCACCCGGGCCGTCCGCGACGGTGACTCCTGGGTGCTCAACGGCGTGAAGCGCTGGATCACCAACGCGGGCGTGTCGGAGTACTACACGGTCTTCGCAGTGACCGACGCCGCCGCGCGCAGCCGCGGCATCACGGCGTTCGTGGTGGAGAAGGGTGACGAGGGCGTCAGC
>NZ_JBFAZH010001709.1:0-1221 GCF_040681735.1 Actinoplanes sp. NPDC051633
CCGCCGAGGCTGAGCATGATGTCACCGCCGCCGGAGCGGAGCTGGCTGATCCGGCGGTCCAGCTCCAGCGACGCGGCCGCCTCGTCCGGGGTGTAGGCACCGCCCCAGCTGGGCGCGCACCCGTCCTTCGGGTCGGCCACCACGAAGGCGAGCGCCACATCGTTCGCCGGGTTCAGCTCCGGATCCTGGAACTCGAAGGTCGGCGTGAGCGTCACGTCCACGTACGGCACGGCCCACGACTTCGCGGTCGGGCCGGCCGTGTCCCGCACGTGCAGCACCGCGATCGTGCCGCCCGCGCCGAGGCCGGCGAGCAGCAGGATGAGGAACCCGAGCCGCAGCCACGAGAGCCGCTCGGCCGGGGTCTCCGGCTCCTGCCAGTCCGGGTCCGCGAGATTGTCGTGGTCCGGGCGGAGAGAGGGCAGCGTGGCGCCGTTGGTTGGCATGACAGCCCAGATCGGCAGTCGCGGCGGCGACTGAAGGATCGCGTGGGGTGAAACCTTCAAGCGACGTGGTCGCGCGGCCGATGAGAGGTCCCGGGCCGCGTGTGCGGTCCTGCCGTACGAAGTGAAGGGCAGGCCATGCAGCGCAATCCGCGCCAGTGGGGGGCCGACAAACGGTCCGCACCGCATCCGCTCGTACCGCCACCGGTGTCGGAGGGCCGGATCGCCCGCGGCCGGCTCGCGATCGTGCTGACGATCACCGTCTGGGCCTGCTACATGATCGGCACGATCATCCAGCAGTTCGTCGCCGGCCACGCGAACAGCGCCCGGCTGGTGATCGAGGCGATCGTGTACATGGTCGTCGTCACCGGCCTGGCCGCCTCCGCGGTCGCCTATCTGATCACCCGGATCGGCTTCTTCTACCGCAGCCGCGCGCACCACCGGGCGCCGCGGATCGTGCTGGACAACTTCCTGCAGGGCGACACGCCCTCGGTGACCGTCCTGGTGCCGTCGTACCAGGAGGACGAGCGGGTCATCCGCACCACGCTGCTCACCGCGGCGCTGCAGGAGTACCCCGGCCTGCGGGTCGTGCTGCTCATCGACGACCCGCAGCAGCCCAAGACCCGCAAGGCGCGGGACCTGCTGCTCGACGCGCGGGCTCTGCCGGCCGCGATCGAGGCCGAGCTGGCCGTCCCGTTCACCCGGGTCCAGGCGGCCTACGAGCGGTTCGAGAACTCGATCGACGCCCGGTCCACCACCGTCGAGGACATGCGCGAGCTGG
>NZ_JBFAZH010001710.1:0-1219 GCF_040681735.1 Actinoplanes sp. NPDC051633
ATTGATGTTGAGAAGAACCCTTAACTAAACTTGGAGACGAATGTCGGCATAGCGTGAGCTTCGCATGCTTCATCAATTAGATTTAACTGCACAAGATATAGGTTCCGTTAAACTCAAAAACACGTTATCAAATGTTAATATTTCAACACTTGTATCTCAATTAAATATTGGTGAACCTACATTAAAAGATATAATACGGCACGCCACCACCTGTGTTGTTGCCCCCCACGTTCTCCCATTCGGCATGTTCGGCGGCCGGCTGAGCGGAGGGCCGCGCTGAAGTGACCCCTATGGTCCGGTCGCCGAAAACCTGGTGGCTGATACATCGGCACGTGTCGAATGGACGACTTCTGGCCGGTCATGGTTGCGCTACCTTCCCTCAAGGCCGCAAAAGGGGGCGGGATGGCACCTGCTGCACAGCAGACACCACGACCGGCGTGCCTTCTGATCGTGGCGGCCGCCGGTTACGGCAAGTCCACCGCTCTGGAGGCCGACGGCCCGGTCTCCTACTACTCGGCGGCTGACCTGGTCGGGTCGCCGCCGGACGTCACGACCGGCTGTCTCGCGATCGATGACCTGGATCGGCTGGCATCGCGCGACCAGGTACGGCTGCTGCGGGCGCTGTCCGGCCCGGCGCGGATCCTGCTGGCCGGCCGCCGCCCGCTCGGTGCGGCGGCCACCGCGGCGCTGCCCAGCCCGTGCGCCGAACGGGGGCCCCGCGATCTCGCCCTCGCCCCGGAGGCGGTGGCCCGAGTGCTCCGCGACGAGCACGGCTCGGCCGATCCCGAGCTGGCCTATCGGGTGTACGACCTGACGGCGGGATGGCCGGCCCTGGTGCATCTCGCCGGTGATGCGCTGGGCCGGCTCGGCGCCGGCCGCCATGATCTGCTCGCGGCGCTGACCGAGCCCGGGACGGCGGGCGCTGCTTGGATACGAGAACACGCGCTGGCCGGGCTGCCGTCGTACGCGGCGAAGCTGTTGGAGCTGACTGACCAGCTCGACCCCATCACCACCCCACTCTGCGCGGCGCTCAGCACCGAGGATCCGCAAACGACGGCGGACGCGGTGTGGTGGCTCGCCCGCACCGGAATCCTGGTGCCGCACCGGCGGCAGCCCTACGGCCGGCCGGACGCGGCGCTGCGGCTGGTGCCGCTGCTGGCGGCAGTTCTCGCAAGCCAGCGGCGCCCCGCCAGGCGGCGGGCCGGCTGCGACCGGCTTC
>NZ_JBFAZH010001711.1:0-1216 GCF_040681735.1 Actinoplanes sp. NPDC051633
GGGCCCACGTCGCCGTGCCGCAGATGAACGTGGTCTGGACGGCCGACGCCGTCCGGCAGTTCGACGACGTCGACATCGCCGTCGCCGTGGCCACCGGCAACGGGCTGGTCACGCCGGTGATCCGGGGGGTGCAACGGCTGACCGTCTCGGCACTGGCCCGGACCGGCGCCGACGCGGTCGCCCGGGCGCGGGACGGCAGACTGCGACAGGACGAGCTGGAGGGCGGCACCCTCACGGTGACGAACCTCGGCGTCTTCGGCACCGAGGACTTCACCGCCGTGATCAACCCGCCGCAGGCCGCGATCCTCGCCGTCGGCGCGGCACGTCAGGAAGCGGTCGTGACCGACGGCGACCTCGGCGTGGCGACCGTGCTGCGGGTGAGCCTGTCCGTGGACCACCGGCCGGTCGACGGCGCCACCGCGGCGAAGTGGATGGCCGCCTTCCTCGCCCTGCTCGAATCCCCGCTCCGCATCCTGGCTTAGGAGACACCATGCCGGACGCCGCCATCGAAACCGCCCTCGCGCACTGGGGTCCGCGCCTGATCCAGAACGGCGTGGACTACAACGACCTGATGGCCACCGTTGCCCGCACCGAAACGTGGGCGGACTGGCTGCCGCAGTGGAACCGCACCGCCGACGAGCAGGCCGAGTTCGCCGCCGAGGCCGACGCCGCCGGGCACCGGCTGACCGCCGGGCAGGCGTGGCGCCGGGCGTCGGTCAACCGGCACTTCGGCAAGTTCGTGTGGACGTTGGACGCCGCGCTCGTCGAGCAGGCGACCCGGCGGTCCGTTCAGGAGACCGTCCTGGCGCTGCAACGCCTGGATCCGTCGGCCGAGCGCCTCGAGATCCCGATCGACGGCGGGTACGCGTACGCGAATCTGCGGCGCCCGCCCGGCAGCGACCGGCCGCCGTACGTCGTGCTGGTCCCCGGCCTCGATTCGACGAAGGAGGAGTTCTTCTACTTCGAGCAGTCCTTCCTCGACCGCGGCATGGCGACCATCGCGCTCGACGGGCCCGGTCAGGGCGAGACCGGGCTGGCCCTGCCGATCCGGCCCGACTACGAGGCCGCGGTGACCCCGCTGCTCGACCTGCTCGCCGGCCGCACCGACCTGGACCACGAACGCATCGGGCTGGCCGGTGTCAGCCTCGGCGGCTATTACGCGCCGCGGGCCGCCGCCTTCGAGCCCCGGGTCGCCGCCGTCGCCGGCATCAGCGGG
>NZ_JBFAZH010001712.1:0-1216 GCF_040681735.1 Actinoplanes sp. NPDC051633
GTCACGGGCCTCGTCTCGTTCGCCGGATACCTGGGCCGCGGCGGCCTGATCGCTGCGTACGCGGCCCGGGTGGTGGCCACCTTCCTCGGCATCCCGGCCTTCATCTTCGACGCACCCGTATGGGTGCAAGTGCTGGTCGTCATCGGCATCGTCCTGTCGGTGGCCGGCATCTGGCTGACTCTCCCGGCGCTGCGACGGTCGGCGACCGTACGCTCATGATCCGGCCGGCCCGGCTCGGCGCTCGGCTCCGGTGGGCGTGCTTCAGCCCTTGGCGTACTCGAGATGGAAGAAACTGCTCGTCAGGGTCAGTTGCCCGGGTGAGCACATGTACCGGATGGTGTAGGCGCCCGAGTCCTGAAGATGCTCCTTGGGGATGACCTGGTCGTTGATCACGACGCTGTAGTCGTAGTTCTTGTCGTCGGTCGTCTTCAGGGCGAGGTCACCGCCGCGACCGACGAACTGGAACAGGGAGGTCCCGCGCTCGGTCAAGGTCACGTTGTAGCCGCCGGCCGAACCCGTCAGCACGGTCTCGCCGATCGCCATGTCGGTGCCTGTGCCGTCGTCGCGGAAGATGATGCCGAAGGACGCGCCCGGCATGGGACGGAGCTCGACCGGGGTGTCGTCGACACGAAACGTCCGGTTGTAGATCGTGCCGGTCCAGCGGCCGACGAGGCAGCTGTCGACCTGACTGACACCCTCGGGGGCGGGCGGGGGCCGGAAGTCGCCGTTCTGCATGAGCACGGTGACGGTAGTGGCGGCGGCCGTCGGAGGTTTGTCCTTGCCGAGGACCGGAGGTAACGCGGTGATCGCCGCGGTGATCAATCCGAGGATGCCCGTCACGATGGCGATGTTGCGTACCCAGTGAGACTCTGTGCCATCTTTCAGGTCCGACGGCCTGGGTTGACGGCCCGCCGCTCCCTCCTGTGTGTGCGGCGGGGCCTGTCTCGGTGCGGATGCCGGGGTTTCATAGCCGGGCGGAACAATGACACTCGGCATGCTCGCCACTCGTCGCGCCGGCGGAGGGCTGCGCCGGCCCGGCGCTGGTGGCGCCTGCCGCGTGCTGCCCGGCGGGGCGATCACCCGGGTGGCGCGGCAATCAGTACAGGACAGGTAGTTGCGGTCGTTCTCGGCGCCGCACCGGTGACATTTCATCGCCCCTCCTCAGGAACCACCGTGGCGGCGGGAGCCGGTGCGGCCGGCTCGGCGCGTGGCGTAA
>NZ_JBFAZH010001713.1:0-1209 GCF_040681735.1 Actinoplanes sp. NPDC051633
GCCGGCGAACCGCCACGCGAACAGGTCGTGCAGCGAGGTCGGGATGATGTCGGAGCTAGGGCGCTGGGTGGCGGAGGCGTCGATGACGCCGACCGCTCGCCCTCGGGCGACGATGTCGCGGTTGAGGACGGAGAAGTATTCCTGCTCGGTCTTCGAACCGACGGTGGCAGAGAAGTAGGCGAGTTCGTCGATGGCCAGCAGGACGGGGTCGAAGTCGTCGTCGCGGCGGATCTTCTGGCGACGCTGGGACAGCAGGTAGGAGTACCGGTTGTCCATCGCCGTTTGCAGCCGCTCCAGGGTGTAGATGGCGTGATCGATGTCGGGGCCGATGAACTCGTCGGCGCAGTCTTTCCACAGGCCGAGTTCGACCTGCTTACCGTCGATCAGCACCAGGTCCACGTCGTCGCATAGCGCGGCGTGCCCGACGATGGTGTTGAGCAGCGAGCTCTTCCCGGCGCCGGGTTCGCCGCCGATGAGGATGTTGCGGTAGATCAGCGGCAGGTAGACCGGCTGGCCGAACTCGTCGATACCGAGGAAGACGGGGTCGAAGATGGACATGCCCGTACCGACCGGAACACTTGTCCCGGTAGGGGTGACAGAAGCGTTCATGGGTCAGGGCTCCGATCGGAAAGAGGGGCCCGGCGCGGCGCTGGTGACGAGGAGTCGATGGCCACGCCGGGACACCCCGCAAGGTGGGTTTGACACGTACGTGTCAGGGATGGTCAGGCGTAGTCGCTGGGGTCGAAGCCGTCGTCCGGGGACGAGCGAGCCGGGTTGCGCGGGGTGCGCGGCCGGTTGCTGGTGTTGTCGTTGGTTGCCCGCTTACGCGGGGTGGTGACGTCGGCGAGGTTGACGCCGGTCGGCGGGATGGCCGGGGACACCGGTGCGGTGGCCGGCATGGTCGCCGGGACGTGGTTGGGCAGGTTGGACAGCACGGTGTCCGCCAGCGGTTCGCGGCGGGTGATGTCCACGCGGATCAGCGCCGCGTACTTACGTGAGGCGCGGGTGACGCGGGCCTCGTTGGCCCAGCAGGCGACGGCCAGTTTCTGGACTTGGCCGGGCTGTTCCAGGTCGTGCAGCGACAGACCAGGCCGAAGCCACACCCATACCCGTTCACCGGCCGGGGTGGGCCGGGCGGGCAGGAGCTGCGGCAGCGTGCCGTGCCGGTTGGTGGCGAGGACCGCCGCGAATCACATCCGCAGTCGGTGC
>NZ_JBFAZH010001714.1:0-1207 GCF_040681735.1 Actinoplanes sp. NPDC051633
GGATCCGCGGTGTCGAGAACGTCGACCCCGGTCAGCACCTTGCGGACCGCCTCGATCAACCGGCCGCCAGGCGCCGCCCCCAGCAGCACCGGCCCCTCGGCGGCGGCATCCCGGCGCAGCCGAGGGGGGTCCGGCAACCCGAGTCGCTTGACCACGGCGTGCCCCGGGCCGGAGTTGGCGAAGCTCGCGTATCTGTCGCCCATGCGCGTAGCCTACTCGTCAGTAGCTTCTTTGGCAGGAGGTCGAGATGCGCCGCGTCGCCGTGCTGGGCGGGAACCGGATCCCGTTCGCCCGATCCAACAGCGTCTATGCCGACGCCGCCAACCAGGACATGCTCATCGCCGCGCTGGACGGGTTGGTCGCCCGCTTCGGGCTGGCCGGGGAGCGGCTGGGCGAGGTGGTCGCCGGTGCGGTGCTCAAGCACTCCCGCGACTTCAACCTGACCCGTGAGGCGGTCCTCGGCTCCCGGCTCGACCCCCGCACACCCGCGTACGACATCCAGCAGGCGTGCGGCACCGGCCTGGAGGCGGCGATCCTGGTGGCGAACAAGATCGCCCTCGGCCAGATCGACGCCGGGGTGGCCGGTGGCGTGGACACCACCTCGGACGCGCCGCTGCAGCTCAACGAGGATCTGCGCCGGACGCTGCTGCGGCTGAGCCGGGCCCGTTCCCCGGCCGATCGGCTGCGTGCGGTGGCCCGGATCCGGCCCGGTCAGCTCGTCCGGCCGGAGCTTCCCCGCAACGCCGAGCCGCGCACCGGGCTTTCGATGGGCGAGCACGCGGCGATCACCACCCGCGAGTGGCAGATCGGCCGGGCGGAGCAGGACGAGCTCGCCCTCGCCTCGCACCGGCGCCTCGCGGCCGCGTACGAGCGGAACTTCTTCGACGACCTGATGACGCCCTACCTCGGCCTGACCCGCGACCAGAACCTCCGCCCCGACACCAGCGCCGAGAAGCTGGCCGCATTGAAGCCGGTCTACGGCCGTGGCCCGGACGCGACGACGGACGCGACGATGACGGCCGGCAACTCGACCCCGCTGACCGACGGCGCCGCGACGGTGCTGCTGTCGAGTGAGGACTGGGCGGCGGCGCGCGGGCTGCCCGTGCTGGCATATTTCGAGGATTGTGAAACGGCGGCGGTCGACTACGTGCACGGCGACGAGGGCCTGCTGATGGCGCCCGCGTACGCGGTGCCCAGGCTGCTCGCC
>NZ_JBFAZH010001715.1:0-1207 GCF_040681735.1 Actinoplanes sp. NPDC051633
AGCCATCGCCAGACCGTGGCGGCGTCCGGGCCGACCATCGCCGCGAGCAGCTCCTCGGTGGTGAGCCAGGCGATCGCGCAGGTGGCGAGGCCGATCAGGTGCGCTTCGCCGGGCACGTCGCCGAGCAGCGACTCGAGCACGGCGGAGATCAGGTCCGGTGCGTCCGCCAGCGTCTCCGGCACCTCGTCGGCGGCGGCGAGGTCGGCCAGCAGGGCCATCGTCAAGGGGTGGCCGAGGCCGAGGTCCACCAGGTGCGGCCGTCGATCAGCGCGACCTCCCGCCCGGCCGCGCGCGCCCGGGCGTGGAACTCCAGCAACAGGCTGCTCTTGCCGATGCCGCCCTGGCCGTGCACGAACAGCACCCGCCGGGACGAGCGCCCGGCGAGGGCGTCGCCGAAGCCGGCCAGCTCGCGGTCGCGGCCCACGAAGCTGCGCCGGCGCGCCTCGTCGAGAAGGTCGCTGAAATGCGTGGGCAACGCGGGACACCTCCTCCGAGCCGCGGAACGGGTGGACGTCCTCACTGTCCGCCGCCGAGCACCGATTGGACAGGTGTTGACGACCATCTGACCTGGAGGACGAGCGGCTCCCCGGCCGACCGTGAACGCATGGCAGACATGCGCAGCCCGTGCCGGTTCACCGATCCGCTCGCGGTGGCCGGTGCGCCCCGATGAGGTTCACCAACGGCAAGCTCGCGGTGATCGCCCTGGTCGTCCTGGCCACCGCCCCGGCCGAACTCGCGCGCCGTCTGAGCCGGGCTCTGACCGGGGCTCTGGCCGACGGCGGTACGTCCCGGCCGGGATCACAGGGGTAGGGGGCGCGGGCTGCGGGTAAGACGGCGGGCATGGAGCAGCTGGGATGGCTCGGGGTGGTGCGTCATGGGCAGAGCACCGGCAATGTGATCGCTCAGAATGCCGAGGAGAACGGGCTCGAGGCCATCGACATCCCGGAGCGGGACGCCGACGTGCCGCTGTCCGGGACGGGGCGTGAGCAGGCGCAGGCGGTCAATCAGTGGCTGCGGGACCAGAAGCCCGACGTCGCGATCGTGTCGCCCTATCTGCGGACCCGGCAGACCGCCGAGCTCGCCCTCGACGGCCTCGGCGTCACCGCCGTCGTCGACGAGCGGCTCCGCGACCGGGAGCTCGGCGTTCTCGACCTGCTGACCGGGCGGGGGGTCCACGCCCGCCTGCCCGACGAGGCGGCCCGGCGGC
>NZ_JBFAZH010001716.1:0-1203 GCF_040681735.1 Actinoplanes sp. NPDC051633
GCCGGTCCAGCTCACGCCGGTAGACCTGCACCTCGGCGGGGGTGATGAGCTGGTCGACGGTGAGGAAGCCGTCGCGCTCGAACCCCTCCAGCTCGGCCGCCTGGATCGGGCCCGGCGTGTCCGGGGAACCCCAGACGACCGGGTCCTTGCGCGGGATGCGGACCTCGGTCGCGCCGCGGCTCGGGTACAGGTCGGTGGGGGTGGTGGTGAGCGTGGTCATGGTCCTCACACCTCCTCGGGCTCGGTGAGCAGCGGGTAGACGCCGTTCTCGTCGTGGTCCTCCCGGCCGGTCACGGGCGGGTTGAACACGCAGATGCAGCGGAAGTCCTCCTTCACCCGCAGCGTGTGGCGCTCGTGCCCGTTCAGCAGGTACATGGTGCCGGGCGTGATGGTGTACACCTGCCCGTCCTCGTGGTCGGTCAGTTCGGCCTCGCCCTCGGTGCAGACGACGGCCTCGATGTGGTTGGCGTACCACATCGACGTCTCGGTCCCGGCGTACAGGACCGTCTCGTGCAGGGAGAAGCCGACCCGCTCCTTGGCGAGCACGATGCGCTTGCTCTCCCAGGTACCCGATTTGGCCTTCACATGCCGGTCGGTGCCCTCGACGTCCTTGAACGAACGGACGATCACGGTGTCTCCTCCTCTTTACTGGCCGGTCAGACGGCCTGGCTGGTCTGGCTGGTCAGGGGTCTGGCTGGTCGGCCTCGTGCCGGTCAGGCGGTCTCGCGGACGGCGCGGGCGAGGATGCTCAGGCCCTCGTCCAGCTCCTGCGGGGTGATGGTCAGCGCGGGCAGCAGCTTGACGACCTCGCCCTGCGGGCCGGACGTCTCGATCAGCAGCCCCAGCTCGAAGGCGCGCTTGGCCACCCGCGACGCGCGGTCGCTGTGGTGGAACTCCAGGCCCCACACCAGCCCGCGCCCGCGGTACTCCTTCACGTCGGCGAGGTTCTCCTCGGTGATGGAGATCAGCTCGCGCTCGATCTGCTCGCCGCGCGTGCGGGTCTGCTTCTCCATCGCGGCGCCGTCGGCCCAGTACGTCTCCAGCGCGGCCGTCGCGGTGACGAACGCCGGGTTGTTGCCGCGGAAGGTGCCGTTGTGCTCGCCCGGCTCCCAGATGTCCAGCTCCGGCTTGAACAGGCACAGCGACATCGGCAGGCCGTAGCCGGAGATCGACTTGGAGACCGTCACGATGTCCGGGGTGATC
>NZ_JBFAZH010001717.1:0-1202 GCF_040681735.1 Actinoplanes sp. NPDC051633
CGGTGCAGCTGATCCTCGGTCTCCAGCCGCTCGGCGATGAACCGCAGGTGGGGATTCTGCTCGCGGCACTGCTGGACGACGTCGGCCATGTCCACGCCAGTATCGAGGACATCGACCTTCACGTACGTGGCATAGGAAAGCAGCCGGTCTCGTCCGCCGGGCCGGTAGTCGTCGAGCGCGATGGTGAAGCCCCGCGCGACCAGCTCTTCGACGCCTTGGATGACCGCGTCGTCCACCTCGACGGTCTCGAGGATCTCCAGGACGGTCTGGTCGGAGGCGAACGGCACGGGCAGCTCGCCGACGAGGAACTCCCGGGTGATGTTGATGAAGGCCACCCGGTCGCCGACCAGCTCGGCGAGCCCGAAGTCGGTGAACGCGGCAACGATCACCCGGCTGGTGGCCTCCGCCGAGCGGCGCGACGCCTGGGTGGCCGTCGCCGCGTCCCGGAACAGCAGTTCGTAGGCAACGACGTCCCCGGAACGGTCATAGATCGCCTGCCGCCCCACATGGATCAGGGGCGACTCCCCTTCGAGTGATCCCACCGATTCAGGCTAGCCACCGAACGGGCAAATGGTGTGGAAACGGATATCGACTTCTCCGCGGCAGCGCCGAGGACGGTGATTCGGCTCAAGTGCGCGGCATCGGAGCCGATAGAAGGGCCACGACGTGAGGGAAGGCTGGACAGGATCCGCATGGCGTTGAAGAATCCCCACCCCGTGCAGGCCGGCGAGTTTGGCTCGGTCCCGGACGGCCGTTTCGTGGCGGTGAGCGAGCGAACCTTCTAGCGACGGCGGTGCCAGCGCAGCGGACCGGGGTGCAGCGACCACCACGCGCGCCGCCACCAGGAGCGCCGCGCCCGCAGCGCCGATGCGTAGGCCACCACCTCGTCACCCGCCCGGCGGGCCTGTTCCTCGCCGGCCGCGCCCAGCGCGAACGCCGTCGTGTTGACGCCGTCGACCAGCCGGTCCAGCGGCGGCAGCCCGTCGACGACCGGCCTCTCCAGCACGTCGGTCGAGGCACCGGCGGGGGTGGCGCGGCGCAGCAACCGCGGCGCCGCCGGCCGCGGAACGGAAGCGCCGTGCGCCGCGGCCTCCGTCGCCGCCAGGTGCGGCGGCACCGGCATTCCGGCCAGCCGCCGCGCAGCCGTGAACTCCAGCCCCGCACCCGAGATCCGCGCGTCCGGCGTGCCCAGCGACAGCCGC
>NZ_JBFAZH010001718.1:0-1202 GCF_040681735.1 Actinoplanes sp. NPDC051633
GCCGCTGTAACGCGCCGCCCGGAACGTGACGTCGTAGGTCTGCCACGTCTCCGGCGCCGTGCCGGCGTTCGACGTCGGCGCCGCCTTCTGATAGATGGCCGCGCATTCGTCGTTGGCCAGCGTCGCCTTGCCGTACGTGTCCAGCACCTGCAGCTCGTAGCGGTCCTGCAGGTAGATCCCGCTGTTGGCCCGTTGCTGACCGGTCACGTCGCCGGGCAGGTTCGGCAGCCAGAACTCGGCGTGCAGCTTGAAGTCGCCGTACGCCTGCTTGGTCCGGATGTCGCCGCCGAGCACCTCGGCCGAGCCACCGGAGACCGGCCACGTCGGCGCGCTGCCGTCGGAGTTCTGGAACGAGTTGAGATTCCCGCCGTCGAAGAGCGTCACCCGGCTCGCCGCGTTGTGCGTCCAGCGCTGCTGCGCCACGTCGGCCCACTCCCAGATCTGGATCTGCGTGCCGTCCGCGGTGGACCCGCCCGCGGCGTCGAGCACCTTGCCGGACTGCGGGTTCAGCAGCGAGCCGTTGGCCTGCTGCTGCCACACCTGGGCCGCGCTGTTGTTGCAGGTGTAGAGCTGCACCTTGGTGCCGTTGACGGTGCCGCCGTTGTCGATGTCCAGGCACTTGCCGTGCGCCCGCAACGTGTCACCCTCGCGGGTCCAGCTCTGCGCGGACGAGTTGTTGCAGGTGTGCAGCTGGACCTTGGTCTTGTCGGCGGCGCCGCCGTTGTCCAGGTCCAGGCACTTGCCGCCGATGCCGGTGACGGTGCCGGTGCGGTTGCCGGTGACCGGGCCCGACGTGGTGCCGACGGTCAGGTTGTCCAGGTTGACGTTCCCGATGTCGCCGGTGTCGACGCGATAGGAGATCGTGTTGCCGCCGGCCCGCAGGGTCACCGTGTCGGCCTTGACCGCCCACGTGTCCCAGTTCCCGGTGTCGGCCAGGCTGATCTGCCGGAGCTTGGTTCCGTTGACGTAGAGGCTGACCGTCTTGGCGCCCGCCGACGGGTTGGGGCCGTTGCTGAAGCGGAGGGACAACGGGTACGAGCCGGCCGCCGGCACGTTCACGCTGAAGGTCGCCGCCGCGCCGGCCGAGCCGAAGCCGGCGACGAAGCCGGTGCCGGTGTAGCCGGTGTGGTCGGTGGCCACGCCGGCGCTGCCGCTGAGCCCGGAGTTCTCCGCCTCGACCTGGCCGGTCCGCAGCGTCGTGC
>NZ_JBFAZH010001719.1:0-1202 GCF_040681735.1 Actinoplanes sp. NPDC051633
GGGCCCCGCACCGGGCCACTGCCGTCCCCGGCCATCGGGGGGCGGGGGCCGGGCGGGGCCCCGGGGGCTCGGCCGCTGTGGGGCGGCAACCAAGCGCGCGCGAGCGGGGGACGACCGACGTCCGGCGGCGCGACACGGCCCGCCATCTGCCGGCTGATCTCACCGGTCGGCTGCGGCCTGCGGATCTCACCGGTCGGCAGCGGCATCTGACGGCCGAGGTCACCGGTCGGCTGCGGCCTGCCGATCTCACCGGCCGGCAGCGGCCCTCGAATGTCCCCGCTCGGGTGCGGCCCGCGAATGTCCCCAGTGGGGTGCGGCCCGCGAATGTCCCCGGTCGGGTGCGGTCTGCGGATGTCGCCGGTCGGCTGCGGGCGGCCCGGCGGCAGGGCGTGCCCCCGGCCGGTTCCGCTCTGGTCGGGACGCTGCTGGTCGGGACGCTGCTGGTCGGGACGCTGCCGGCCGGGCTCCTCGGGAGGGCGACCGGTCCGGGGCACTCGTCCGGTGCCGCGCGGGCCGGCGACCCGGCCGGTGCCCTCGCCCGGCCGCTGGATCACGCCCGACGGGCTGTCCGCCATCGCGCCGGCGCGGCCCGGCACCGCCGGCGCCCGAGCACCCTCGCGCCCGGGCACGACGGGCGGCAGGACCGGCGCCGTCGCACGCGCGGGCTGGTTGGTGGGGCGAGCGCCGGGCCGTCCGGCAGCACCCATCGCCGCGGTGCCCGCGGCCGGGCGCACCGGGCCGGTGCCGCCGCGCCCGGGCGGCATGCCGCCGCCGGACCGCGAACCACCGCCGGGCGGCTGGCCATCGGGAAACCGGTCACCAGGAGGCTGGCCACCGGGGACATGACCCCCGGGAATCCGGCCACCGGGAACCTGGCCACCGGGAATCCGGCCACCGGAAACCTGGCCACCGGGAATGCGGCCCCCGGAGGTCTGAGCACCGGGCCGGACACCGGGAACTGGGCCACCGGACGTCGGACCGCCCGGGATCCGGCCACCAGACGACGGACCGCCGGGGATCTGGCCGCCCGGCGCCGGACGCTGGCTCTGCGGGATCGGGCCGGTGCGGTGGCCGGGCTCGGGGATGCCGTGCCGCCCGGTTCCCTCGCCGGGCCGGCCCGCGCCGCGGCCGTCCGGTTCGACCTTCGCGAACTCGCCGCTGGAGTGCCGGCCGCCCGACGTCGGCCGGCTGACCGGCCCGGT
>NZ_JBFAZH010001720.1:0-1201 GCF_040681735.1 Actinoplanes sp. NPDC051633
GGCCGCGCCGGCCAGCGTGTCGAGGGCGCGGGCCTGCTCGGGGGCGTTCAGCATGATCACGTAGTAGAGCAGAAACAGGACCACGGGTACGCCGTACCAGATGACCGTGTATCCGACCGCCGCGAGCGGGCCGCCGGTGTCCTCGTCCTCGTCCTCGTCCGGTTCGAGCAGGTTGTTGGGCCGCTCCGCCACGGCGATGCCGCCGGTGACGGGCCGGCGCTCGTAGGAGCCGGTGGCCGACGAGCTCTGATAGGAAGCCGGCCGGCGCGGCGGCCACTGCGTGTCCTCATCGTGGACCGGCATCTGCTGCCGGGACGCGGCCGGCGCCGCACCGACCGGTCCGACCGGCGGCGACTGCGGAACAGCCGCCGAGGCGACGGGTCCGACCGGCGGTGACTGCGGCACCGCGGCCGAGCCGACCGGCTTGAACGGCACGAAGTCCTGCGTGCCGAACCGCCGCGACTCCCCGTCGGCCAGGTCGGTCTCGGCGGCCAGCTCACGACGCCAGTCGCCGGTGTCGGTGCCCTCGCGATAGGGGGCGGTGCCACGGGCGGCCTGCTCGCGCTGCCAGTCGGCCTGGTCGAAGCGGCGGATCTCGGTAGGCGCGTCCCCGACGAACGGCTCGGTCTCGCTGCGGAGCTGTCCCCGCCAGTCCATGTCCCTCGACGGTTCCGGCCAGTTCCCGCTCGTGCGTTGGCCCGGCTCCCGCCGCCATGTGTCCGGGCCCAGCAGCCCGCCGTCCTCGGACTGCGGACGCTCCATCCGGGTGCCGGTCTCGTCCGCCCGCCGCCGGTTGGGGTTCATCGGCCGGGCGCGGCCGACCGCGTTGGACCGGCCGCCGGAAACGGGCCGCACCGGCGGGAGGTAGCCGGTCTCCGCGTCGCCGGCCTCGATCTCACGCGCCCGCCGTGGCGGTTCGTCGTCACCGCGCCGCACCATGTCGTCGCGAAGTTCGTCCTGCCAGGCCGGACGAGCCATCGGCTCAGCGCGCCGGCCCGGCCGCGCCTCATCCTCGCGCCACGGCTGGCGGGCCTCGTCGTCGCGGCGAGGGCCTTCGATGGCCCGGCGCATCGGGCGACCGGGCGCCTGATCGTCGGCCCGGTCGTCGGCCACGTCGCGGCGCCAGTCGTCTGGACCGGCTTCGTCCCGGCGCCAGCCGATCGCCCCGGCGCCGTTGATCCGGCCCGACGGCTCGTCGTGG
>NZ_JBFAZH010001721.1:0-1201 GCF_040681735.1 Actinoplanes sp. NPDC051633
TCCGGGAGGCGAGCTGGCTGGACGGTTACCGGCGCGCCGGGTCCTCCGGTGGCGGTGCCGGGTCGACCGGCGAAGCGGTTGCGGCGCGACGGCGGCCGCGACGGCGGCCGAGCAACCGCAGCTGCACGATCCGGGCGGTGCCGGGAAGCGCGACGAGGAGCACGCCGAAGACGGCGGCCAGCAGCAGCGCCACCCCGAGCGGCAGTTTCCCGTGGATGCCGAGGAAGGACACGTCGGCCCGCTGGCCGTTCTGCAACACGAAGATCAGGAGCAGCAGGAGGACGGCGGCGAAGGCGACGGCGGCCACCCAGAGGCCGCCGGTTCGCGAGCGCGGCACAGGCGGCCCGGCGTGCGCCGGTGGAGTGCCGTCGGCAGAGCTGGTGTGGTTGTTGTCCGGCGTCGGGTGTTCTCGGTAGTTCTGTGCTGCGGTCATGACAACCGCCGCCTCTCCGGTGTGTCCTCGAGGCCGCCGTTGAGCCGGCGCCGGAATTGGAACCCGGAAGGGAAGTGCCCTTGACCTTGGGTCATGCGATGCATCCCGCCGGCGGCGGACTGCTTGCCACCGGGGTCCAGAGCGACACCCCGATGGTACCCCGGTCCGCCCTCCCAGCAGGCGCAGAGTATGCAGGCAGTTGGCACGATCCGGTTGACGATGACACAGCGGACAGCGCGAGCTGCCAGCCGAAGGCCCGGCGCCGCCAGAACGCCCGCGGCGAGGGCACCTACGTCGAGATCGACTGGTCTGAGGCCGCCCACCGCCGCCGCGCGGGTACGGCGGCAGCTGCGCCGAGTGGTTCTTTCAGGCCGGGTGGGAAACGTCGAGATTCGGTGATGCCGGTTCGGAGTCCTACTTGCGGTCGGCGAGCAGCTGGGTGCCGAGGTCGCTGGCGTCGTTGGCGACGTCGGACAGGACGATGACGGCCTTGTGCCGTGGGCGGTCGAGGCCGAGGTAGGCGGCGTAGCCGCCGGTCTGTCCGGCGTGGTGGGTGATGGTCTGTCCGGTCTGCCAGGTGGAGGTCAGCCAGAAGTCACCGATGCGGGTGTTCCCTCGGTCGGTGGCGGTGGTGGGCTCGAGGGCGGCCATGCCGGGGGCGGTCCCGTCGAGGAGGGCGGTGGCGAGTTTCGCGAGGTCTCCGGTGGTAGAGACGGCGGCGGCGCCGGGGGCGTAGGCATCCATGACCCAGGGCTGGGCGGGGAGACC
>NZ_JBFAZH010001722.1:0-1199 GCF_040681735.1 Actinoplanes sp. NPDC051633
TGTCATCGGGCGGTTGAGCTGTCCCATCTGCGGCGGCTCGAGCGGCGGCCGCGACGGGCGGGCGGCCGCCTGAGGCGGCTGCGCGATCGGTCGGTCGGCCGGCGCAGGTGCGAGGTGGCCGAGCGGCGCGGGCCCGCCCTGAGTCGATCCATCCTGAGCCGATCCGCCCTGAGCCGAGCCGGTGACGGCTGATTCCGCGGCGGGCGTGCCGGGACGCGCGGGCGCATCCTGACCGACGCCGATGAGGCCCACCCCCGGGTGGGCAGGCTGGCCCGCGGTGCCGGGGTGGCCTGCCGCGGGGCGCTGCGGTCCGCCGGCCGGCCCCGAACGCAGGAACGGGCTGTCGGCCGGCTGCGCCGACGCCGGGCGAGCCGGCGCCTGACCCGGCTGCGCGGGCTGAGGCCGGCTCGGCTCGCCGGGGCTTGCCGACCCGGGCTGCCCGAGCGCGGGCTGCGCCGCCGCGGGTTGGCCGAGCCCGTCGGACCGACCCGGAGCGCCCTGGGTGCCCGCCGGAGATGCGGACGCGGTCTGGGGCGCACCGAGCAGGCCGGACGGAGCCTGGCCGGGCCGGCCCGAGGCGGATGGTCCGGGCTGACCGAATCCCTGCTGACCGGGCCCCTGCTGACCTTGACCGGGAGGCGTCGGTCCCGGCTCGGCGGGCAGCGCCAAGCCTGGCAGCGTGGGCTGGTTCGGATCCGGCTGCGCGGGCTGGCCCGCACCCCGCGCGGCCTCACCGAAGCCCGGCTGGGCGGGCGCGCCCGGCTGCGCGGACAGGCCCGTTCCCGGCTGATCCGCGCCCGGCTGCGCGATCTGACCCAGACCCGACTGCGCGGACTGACCCAGACCCGACTGCGCGGACTGACCCAGACCCGACTGCGCGGACTGAGCCAAACCTGCCTGCGTGGGCTGACCCTGGACTGTCTCAGCGGGGCGGTCCGCGCCTGGCTGCGTGGGCTGGCCCAGGCCCGGTTCGGCCGGGCGGCCTGCGTCCGGCCGGGCGGGGTGACTGGCGCCTGGGTGGGCGGGCTGGTTCAAGCCGGGCTGGGCGAGGCCCTGGCCTGCAGGGCCGAGGCCGGTCGGGGCGGTCGGCGCGGCTCGGTATGCCTGCGGTCCGCCACCGGGGGTCTGTGTTGCCGGGGCCTGAGCCGCGAGCGACTGCGCGATCGGCGACTGAGCGGCCGGCGAGCCGGCGGGCGTAG
>NZ_JBFAZH010001723.1:0-1197 GCF_040681735.1 Actinoplanes sp. NPDC051633
GCGGTATTGCCACTGGACCGGGCCCTCGAGACGCATCTGCGCACTGCAATCCGGGCAGTCCACGTGCAGCACCGCGTACTCCGGCCTCAGGTTTGCCGCCGGCACGGACTCCCGCAGGCCGACCACGGCCACCGCGCCATGGCTGAAGGCCAACCGCAGATCCTCCGGGCCGCGGGTCAGCATCGGGCTCAGCGGGCCCGGCGGCAACGGCTCCAGCCCCGCGCCGGCCTGACGAGCGGTGAGATGGTCCCCGAGCCGGCTCAGCGAAGGCCCATGGGCCGGTGCCGTGGCCCTGCCCAGCGCCTCCTCGAGCACGTGACGCAGCCAGCCGCTCGGCGTGCATCGGCGCATGTGTTCCAGCGGCTCCCGGATCTCCGGCACGTGCCGGAGCAGGTGACGATGGCCCACGAGGGTCGCGAGCCGCATCTCGTTCGTACACGTCAGGATGCGGGCGGCGATCGCCGCGGCCACGCCCGGATCGTCGACCTCCTTGAGGCGCTCGGCGGCACGGTCCTCGGTGTAGCCGCCGTCGGCCAGGTAGCCCACCAGCGCCCGCACCACGTCCTCGGTCAGCGGGCGGGCGACGAGGCCGTCGATGAACGCGATGCGTACCCGTGGGTCGGTCTCGACGCGCGCCGCGGCCACGAAGGCCGCGCTGTCCTTCGCCCACCTCAGCTTCTTCGCCGCGGCCAGGCGCAGCTCCGGGCTCGGGTCGGTCAGCGACCGCTCCAGATCCGCGAGGGTGAGGCCGGCGCCGCCCTCGAGCGCCTCGATGCGGACCAGCGGCGACGGGTCGGCCAGGAAGCGGCGGGTGAGCTCGGCCGGACGCTTGATCGAGAGTACGGCCCTCAGCGCCCGCAGCCGCAGCCGCTCCTCGCCGCTGGTCTCCAGCTCGCGGCGCACCGGTTCGTGCAGGGCGCCCAGGTAGTAGAGCAGTCGGCTGACGCGTTCGTCGTCCTCGGCCAGGTCGGAAGCGGCGCGGCGGATCCGCTCGTCGACGACGCCCAAGATGCCCTTCAGGCCCTGGGCGGCGGCGTCGCTGACGTTCCGCCAGTGCTCGGCGATGCCACCCACGGTCTGCACCTCGGTGGGGTCGTGCAGCGCCAGATCGAGCAGGATGTCGATGTGCTCCGGGCCGCCGTCGCTCGCCGCCCGATCGGCCGCCATCAGCCGGGTCATGTCATCCGGGCTGTTCAG
>NZ_JBFAZH010001724.1:0-1196 GCF_040681735.1 Actinoplanes sp. NPDC051633
CCGCCGGACCCGGCCGAGTCCGAGGCGATGATCGTGCCGGAGGACCTGCCGCTGCGGGCCGCGGCCGAGGAGGCGTTCGTCCGCGGCGAGCAGGTCGACCTGACCATGCGGGTCCGCATCGGCGACCGGGTCAAGCACCTGCGGACGGTCGCCGACGCGGCCCGTGACGGCACCGGCCGGCCGCTGCGCGTCTTCGGCATCGTGCAGGACGTCACGTCCAAAGAGGACAGCGCACAGCGCCTGGCCGAGGTGGAACGCCAGCTCGCCCAGAAACGCCGCGACCTGGACGCCGAGCATGCCCTCGCCGCGACCCTGCAGGAGATCATCCTGCCGATCCCGGACGGCCCCATCGAGCTTCCCGGCCTCAAGGTGGCGCTGCGCTACCTGCCGGCCGGGCAGGAGGCCGCGGTCGGCGGCGACTGGTACCACGCCGCCACCGCCCCCGACGGCTCGGTGTTGCTCGCGGTCGGCGACGTGGCCGGGCACGGCACCCAGGCGGCCACCACGATGGCCCAGCTGCGGCACGCGCTGCGGGCGCTCGCGGTGATCACCACCGACCCGGCGGCGCTGCTCGCCCACCTCAACCGGCTCACCTGCGACCTGGAGCTGGAGCACCCGGAGTTGGCCGCCACCGCGGTGATCGCCCGCTACGACCCGTTGCCCGGCCGGATCACCTGGGCGCAGGCGGGCCATCCGCCGCCGTTGTTCTGCCGGGGCGGGCGCACCGCGCCGCTGAGCCGCCCGCGCGGCTCGATGCTCGGCGTGGTCGGCGACGCCGTGTACGAGTCGGCCACCCTCGACCTGCGGATCGGCGACGTGCTGCTGCTCTACACCGACGGGCTGGTCGAGCATCGGCGGCGTGGCCCCGACGACGGCCTGCAGACGGTGATGGACGCGATGGACGAGGCGGTGCGCGCCGCACCGGAACGCCCGCTCGGTGAGCTCCTGGACCGCCTGCGGCAGGCCAACCCGGACGACGACACATGCATCCTGGCCGTGCGCCCGGCCACCGGCGGCACCCGCGACCTGCGCCGCCACCTGCGCCCCCCGTCGAGCCCTCACCCCACCCCTCAGCTACGCCCTCCGCAGCCGCGCCATCACCTCTGACGCCAGCCGCACCAGCTCGGCGTTGCCGCGCACCGGTTCGCCGCCCGGGCCGGTGAGGGTGTCCTCGAGGCCGATCCGGGTGGGCAGGC
>NZ_JBFAZH010001725.1:0-1194 GCF_040681735.1 Actinoplanes sp. NPDC051633
CACCCATGACCTCGACCTGGCGGCGATCGCCGACCGGATCGTCACCCTCGAGACCGCGAGAGGAGGTGTTCACCATGGCCGGACGCATCAAGTCTCCGCTGCAGCACAAGGGACGACGCACCCGCACCCGTACCCGCAGCCGGACGCGCACCCGCACCCGCACGCGCGGCTGACGCCCGCCCGCGAGGCCTGACACACCCGCGCTCGTCGGCGCCTCGCACGCATCACCCACGGAGACCCGCCCGGCCGACATACCCGAAGACCCGGGCGGGTCTCCGACGTATCTCTCGCAAAGGACACGGTGATGATCGATACGGCGATCGACCTCGAGGACGGCGAGCCGGTCTGGGCGTTCGCGGAGAACGCGATGGTGGCCGGCGGCTACCGGGCCTGGGAACGCCTGGGCGTCGGCATCCGCTGCGAGACCTGGCTGGTCTGGTCGCCGCGACTCTGGGCGCCGGCCGTGCTGAAGCTGCCCCGCCCGCACCTGGCCACCCATCCGCGCGCGACCCAGTCGCTGAGCCGCGAGGTGTCGGCCCTGCGGGACAACCCGCACCCGGTGCTGCCCCGGCTCTACGGCTCGGGGTTCACCGACGAGATGCACTACATCGCCGTGGAGTACGTCGACGGCCCGACGCTGGCCGACGAGATCGACGACGGCGGGACGATCCTGGCCGCCGAGGTGGCGCTGCTCGGCATCCAGGTGCTGACCGCGCTGCGTACGCTGCACCAGCGCGGCCTCGCCCACGTCGACGTGAAGCCGGACAACATCGTGATCCGCGACGGCCGGCCGGTGCTCATCGACTTCGGGTCGGCGCGGGAGATCGGCGCGAAGCAGCCGGCCGGGCGCCCGGTCGGGACGGCGGGCTACGCACCGCCGGAGATGGAGGCCTGCGAGCCGATCAGCGCCGCCATGGACGTGTACGCGCTGGGCGTCACGCTGCGCGAAGCGGGCGGCAAGCCGGGCGGCCCACTCGCCGACGTCCTCGACCGGATGACCGCCGACGACCCGGTCGAGCGCCCGTCGACCCATGCGGCGCTGGTGGCCCTGGGCACCCTGGTCCCCGACGACCTGCGCCCGTGGCCGGCCTGGGCAACCCGATAACTGGTAGCCCACCCACCGGCTCGAGGGCTCGACGCGTGGCAGAGCTACCACTGTTCGCGTGCGAGCACGGCCGGGACCGGCAGTGGTAG